>JANYKY010000405.1 GCA_025357975.1 Gemmatimonadaceae bacterium | reverse complement strand
CCCTCTTTCAGTCAGGGCCCAACGCAATTTGCGGTCAGTGGCTTCGTAGCCGATTCGGGCCACAGGATTCCCCGCGAACGCCTCTTTTCGGCTGATCGATTCGCGAGACGTATTCAAAGTCGTCTCTGCGAGCCGCTCGCGCGCGCGAGCATGTAATCCGCGCTGCATCATCTCGAGCGGCAGCCCGAAAAAAGGCTCGAACATCGTCGCGTACATCTCGTAGACAGCTCGCGAACTTTCGTCCCACATCTTGTCGAACGAGCGCGCGGGCCGGTTAGCCGAGAGGTGGGTCTCGTTCTGCAGATCCGCTATGGGGATAATCGAGGTGAAGTCGACGAAGACCGGTTTCGTTCCACTGAACAGGATGTTGTAGGGATGCCAGTCCTTGAAAGTCAGACCGCGATTACTCAAGCGCTCGAAGAGATCGATATGAAAGAGTGCCGCGTCCTTCAACATCGACGCAGACCATTCGTGCGGATAAGTCACGAACTCGACCGGCTCGTGCTCGAGCACCGTTTCGTAACCGAGCTCGGGATACGGATTCTCGGAAAGCTCGCGGGTCGCCACTATGCCATGCGCGAATAAATCGTGTGTCGTGCAGAGCTGCAGAACCTCGCGAACACTCGGCGCTTGACCGGCGTAAATGCCTCGAAGAATCCGATTGCCGCTACGAAATGGCTCGCCCTGCATGTCGAATCCGGCGAGCCGCACAGGTTCAGGCCGCGGCTCCGGAAGCGGTGACGTCAAGCTGCTGTAACCTCTCGCTCCGTCAACGCAACGAGCTCCTCATCCATGACGAAGTCGGCGCCGCTAACCAGTTTTTCGCAGATAAAATCGATGAACGGATCATTGCCGGGCAAAAGCAGATCGCGTTTGTCGTGCTGCAACGACCACCACAACGAATCGCCGTGATGCACGATCTCGAGAGGAATCTGGCGCCTGATAAAATGCGAATAAGCATACTGCCGAACTGCCTCGCGCTGATCGGCGTCGAGCGGCCCAAGCTTGGGCGCCTGGCGCAGCAGGTCACGATAAGCCGGCGGGGTGAGGCCTTCATAAGTGAAGCCCTTGCCGCCGTAGTGCGCTTCGCCGGCTACAATCACGGGCTTGCCTATGAGCGCGAGCTCCAAGCCGGCGGTTCCGTATACTGTGACGCCACCATCGATGATCTCGAAAAGATTTGCCGGGCTGACATCTTCTTCTGCAGGGATGACTCGAATGTGCGGCGGAAGATCGGGAAACTCGCGCTCGAGCAACCTCTGAACACCGCTGGCCGGGTTGTCCCATGCTTCGATCGGATGAACCTTGATGAGCCAGTCCACTTCCGGAATATCGATTGCCGTTTGCACGGTGTCGATCATCCATTCGTCGAATGACGGATACGCCATCGGCGAATAGTCGGAGACGCTGTCCCAGTTGATATGGGCGAGCACTGCCCACAGCGGCCGTCCAGGCTTACTGTATTCCGCGCGCAACTCGTCTACGTCATGGCGGAACTCCTTGATCTTCTTCATGTCGAAACTGATCTGTTTCTTGTAGCGATCCTCGAAAAACTTGTCGAGCCGGGCATTCTGGCGGCCCGTGAGCGGGCGCGCGCGCATATCTGACCACGCGTCATCGCTGAGCAGCTTGAAATCGATGCGGTCAACGTCGGTCACATGGCGTAGATAGAAATGCCACGAGAGATACGACGCCTTCCAGCCCGTCACAGGAATGTTCCGCGCCATCGCCGCATGCATTGCCGGACCCCAGTCGACGTACACACCGTGCGACATGAAGACGCGCCACGGCTTGATGGTATCCATCACTCTCGTCGCGGCCGCAGCGCTCACCAACGCACTGTACGCATGCTCGCGGATGATGGCTTCGTTGCCCTCGAGCGCGGCTCCCTGCAGATAGCGAATAATTGTGGACCTGACGTTCGATCCGAGATCCAGCCCTTCGTACTTCAGGTCCTTCAAATTCTCGAGCGTGACATCCGCGGTCCGCTCCCACAGCTCGTCGCGTTCCTCATCGGTGACATAGTCGCCGTTGTACGAGTACGGGATCCCAAGAGTGTCGAGAACCGATTTTGTCTGCTTCGTGCAACTCGCGCAAACGCTCCGCCAGTCTGCGACGGGTACGCCGTCATCGACTGTCCGAATCGAGCATCCACGGTACGGCGCGTTGCAGATGATCGCGTGCACTTTGTAACCGCGAAGTTTCATTGCTGCCGCGATCGAGCCTTCGACGTGCAGCAACAGGGGCATGCCGCCTGGCACCCAGAACAGGAGAGTGCCCTTAGAGCCATCCTCCGGCTTCGCCTGAGCGTAAAGGCGGGACATCTGGCGACGCCTGTGCTCCTCGGTGTGCTTGAACAAAGCCTGCACCGGGAGGGGCGATTTCTGTATCGCGACATGCGCCGCAATGCGCGCATATCGTTCGAATTTCTTCAAGGGACTCAAGTGCGTTGTGTTCGTTTTAGGTTCCGGCCGGCGCCCAGGCAATTACGGACGCGGCGAGAAGCGGATTGGGACCAAATGCGGGCGATGTCTCTTCCAGCAACCGAGCCGACCCTCGGGCAACTTCCTCATGAAGCAGCGTTACCAGGTTACGATTGTATCCGTTCACCTCAATATAACGTCGCCTGAGGAGGCCGAGAACAGTGTTCGGGGCACAGTGCTCCCATACCGGTTCGACGTGCACGACGGCCTTCGGATGAAGCGCGCACAGCCCCTCGACAAACGCCGAATCGAGCCGCTCGATATACTGCGCGGCGTACGCCGTGAACACCAGAGCTCCTTCCGGTATGTCGAGCTTCGTCACCGGATTTTCCCTGAGGTCACATCTTCCCGTGCTAAGCGACACCCCTTCGACACTGGCAATCATGGCGGCAAGCGCAGGCCCAGACGCCGTATAATCAGCAGCAAAGAACTTCATCCCCGCAAACTCCGGCCTTTGCGCAAGCTCGAGGATCACGCTGCCGTAACCGCAGCCAAGCTCCACCAGAGCGCAGGCCGGCAGATACGGCTCCAGAGATTTCGCGATAAACTCGACATATCGGGCGTGCGCTTCAGCAGCCGACATTTCTAC
>JANYKY010000366.1 GCA_025357975.1 Gemmatimonadaceae bacterium | reverse complement strand
CGCGCGCGAACAACAGCGATGCCTCGTACAGTTTCGGATCGAGCTTGAGTGCCGTCTCGAACTCAGTCTCGGCCTCGTCGAATCTCTTGCTTAGTGACACTGCGAGACCTCGCGCCACATGTGCCTCGGCCAACTCGGGCTCGAGTTCGAGCGCCTTGCTGCTTGCGATATCCGCCTGCCGAAGGTTGAACTCGCGCGCATCGAAATACGTATAGAGGAACGAGTAGCAATCAGCCATACCCGCGTAGGCGCGCGCATACTCCGGATCGATCTCGATCGCGCGCGAGAACATCTGCCGCGCGTACTCGAGACTCTTCCGGCGAAGCTGGTGAAATTGCTGCCGGCCACGCAGATAGTAATCGTATGCTTTGACGTTCACTGCGCGACCTTTTTCGATCTGCTTCTTTTCGCCTTCGCTCAGGATGACACGTAGCGCTTTCACGATCGATTGAGAGATGTCGTCCTGGATCGCGAACACATCTTCCATCTCGCGGTCATAGCGCTCAGACCACAGTTGATACCCGTCAGCAACGTTCACGAGCTGCGCCGTGATCCGCAGGCGATTCCCCATTCGCCGCACGCTGCCGTCGAGAACGGTGGACACGCGCAGTTTTTTCCCCACCTCGGCGAGATCTTCATTCTTGCCCTTCAGTGCAAACGAGACAGTGCGCGAAGCGACCCGTAACGACTGAATGCGCGACAAGGCGTTGATGATTTCTTCGGCCATGCCGTCCGCGAAGTATTCGTTCTCGGGGTCATTGCTCATGTTCGAGAAGGGCAGGACGGCGACAGACTTTGCCGACGAAACAGTTTGCTGCGGAATGGTAGCGGTGTCGCTTGGAGTGGTGAGACTGTTGGACGCGAGAGCCTGAGCGAATTGAGCTGAAGTCCTGAATCGTGTTCCAATTTCGGCCGACATCGCCTTTGATACTGCCCGCTCGACGGATTCCGGAACGCTGCTTCGTATGGTGCGCAGGGGCTTTACCGTGTCAGTGAAGCGCTTGGCCATGATGGCCTGCGCCGTTGGGCCGGTGAAAGGCCTCTCGCCACTCAACATCTCGTACATCACGCAGCCGAGGCTGTATTGGTCGCTTCTCCCGTCGAGATTGGTCTCGCCGGCGGCTTGCTCGGGACTGACATAAGCGGGCGTGCCGATCATCATTCCGGTTTGCGTGAGCGTGTCGGAGCCCGCGGAGCTTACCGCCTTGGCGATTCCGAAATCCATCACCATCGCTTCGCCCTCATAGAGCATCACGTTCTCTGGCTTGATGTCGCGATGCACGATGTTCTGCCGATGCGCGTAGTCGAGCGCGGATGCGATTGCGCGTCCGTGATGAACGGCCTCCTCAATCGGGAGCTGACGCTCTCGGTCGAGTCGCTCGCGCAGCGATTCACCTTCAACGTAAGGCATCACATAAAACAGAAATCCGTGCGCTTCTCCCGAATCGTGCAGTGGCAGGATGTGAGGATGATTCAAACGCGCAGCTAGCTTGATCTCCCGGAGAAAACGATCCGGACCGAGGCTCGCTGCAAGCTCGGGATGCAGAACCTTCAGCGCGACGAGTCGCTCGTGTTTCGCGTCCTGCGCGAGGTAAACGGTCGCCATCCCGCCGCGCCCGAGCTCACGATCGATCGTGTAGAACTCGGAGAATGTCTCTTTGATTTTGTCGAGAGGTGTGCTCTGCATCACATCGCCTGAGATAGTGCCTGAAATCGAAGATTCTCGCGCAACGGATCTAGATCAGGGTCATGATCGATCCATTCCTTGTGACCAAAACCCTTGTCTACAGAGCGCTCGAGGCAGTTCATCGCATCATCGTATCTGTTGAGCGCAATGTAAGTGCAGGCAACGTTATAGAGGAGCATTGGATCGTCCGGATCGATCGCGAGTGATCTGTCAGCGTATTCCACGGCCTTGGGCAGATCGCCGAGGCGCGCAAGAAAGGCCGCTGCAAGATTTGCCGCCCGGGCGTCATCCGGGTTTAGCTCAAGCCGGTCTTCCATGAGCTTCAGCGCTCTGCGTAGGCCCGCATCTCGTTCGTCAACCAGACCCAGCGAGCCGAGGGCCTGCGCCAGGAAACCAGGAGCCTGATAATCTTCGGGCCGTAGTGAGGAGGCTCTTTCGAACATTTTCACGGCTTCCTGAAATCTTCCTGCTGACTGAAGTGCCCTGCCGTACCAGTATGGCGCTTCGTAGAGCTTGGGATCGAGCTTCATTCCAATCTCGAATTCCTTCTCTGCTTCGTCAAATCGCTTGCTCAACGAAACTGCCAGGCCGCGCGCCACGTGCGCCTCGGCCAATTCGGGCTCGAGGTCAAGCGCTTTCTGGCTGGCGATGTCGGCCTGCCGCAGGTTGAACTCGCGTGCGTCGAAATAAGTGTAGAGCATGGAACATGCGTCGGCGACACCGGCGTATGCGCGAGCGTAATCGCGATCGATCTCGATCGCCTTATTGAACATTTGGCGAGCGTACTCGAGACTCTTTCGGCGAAGCTGGTAAGTGTACTGCCGGCCGCGCAAATAGTAGTCGTACGCCTGGACGTTTTCGGTACGCGATTTCTCGATCTGCTTTTTCTCGCCTTCAGTAAGAATCACGCGTAGCGCCTTCACAATCGCCTGCGAGATGTCGTCCTGAATCGCGAAGATGTCTTCGACTTCGCGGTCGTATTTCTCCGTCCAGAGATTCGAGCCATCCGCAACGTTCACGAGCTGCGCGGTGATTCGAAGTCTGTTACCCATCTTCTTTACACTTCCCTCGAGAACCGTCGAGACCTTGAGCTTCTTCCCAATCTCGCCGATGTCTTCGTTTTTTCCCTTGAACGAAAACGAGGATGTCCGCGACGTTACTCTGAGCGATTGAATCTTCGTGAGCGCACTGATGATCTCGTCAGCTATCCCGTCTGTGAAATACTCGTTTTCCGGGTCCGCGCTCATGTTCGCGAACGGGAGCACTGCCACCGACTTGGCCGAAGAGATGGACTGTTGGGGAAGCGTCTGCGTATCCGTCGGCGTTGCAATGCTTCCGGAAGCAAGCGCCTGCGCGAATTGCGCGGTCGTCTTGTAGCGCGAGTTGACATCGGTCGACATCGCCTTCGCCACAGCGTGCTCGACCGACTCGGGGATTCCACTCCGCAGTGACCGCAGCGGTTTGGCGGTTTCGGTAAACCGTTTCGCCATCACCGCCTGCGCTGTCGGCCCGCTGAAAGCGCGCTCTCCGGTCAGCATCTCATATACAACGCAGCCCAGACTGTACTCGTCGCTTCGTCCGTCTAGCTCTGTCTCGCCCGCTGCCTGCTCGGGGCTGACATAAGCCGGAGTTCCCACCATCATGCCGGTCTGCGTCAGCGTATCTGCTCCGGCCGAGCTCACCGCTTTCGCAATACCGAAATCCATGACCATCGCCTCGCCTTCGTAGAGCATCACATTTTCAGGCTTGATGTCGCGATGCACGACTCCCTGCCTGTGTGCATAGTCGAGCGCCGACGCAATCGCTCTTCCGTGATGAACCGCTTCTTCGATTGGAATCTGATGATCGCGGTCGAGCCGCTCGCGAAGCGACTCGCCCTCGACATACGGCATCACGTAGTACAAAAAACCCTCTGCATCTCCTGAATCGTGCAGCGGCAGGATATGAGGATGATTGAGCCGGGCTGCAATCTTTATTTCTCTCAGAAACCGGTCGGGCCCGAGCGTTGCTGCGAGATCAGGGTGAAGGACTTTGAGAGCGACGAGACGTTCGTGCCTTCCGTCCTGCGCCAGATAAACTGTCGCCATACCGCCGCGCCCCAGCTCACGATCTATGGTGTAGATGTGTGAAAGGGCATCACGGAGGCGCTGAATCATGGGCAGTATCATTGCTGTCTAAATCGCTCTTGAAAGTGCCTTGAACCGCGGATTGTCGCGCAGGTTGTCAAAATCCGGATCGTTGTCGATCCACTCCTTGTGACCGAACCCTTTGTCCACCGCGCGTTCCAGACAATTCAATGCTTCGTCGCTCATCCCCATGACTGCGTAAGTACATGAGACATTGTACAGGAGCACGGGGTCGTCGGGGTCAATCTCAAGAGACCGCTTGGCGAACTGAACGGCCCGGTCGGAGTCGCCGAGCTTCGCGTACTGAGCGGAAAGCAGGTTGCAGGCGCGCGCGTCATCCGGATTCAGCTCGAGACGTTCCTCCATCAGCTTCATGGCGCGACGAAGCGCAGTATCCCGTTCTGCGTTCATTCCCAGAATGTCATAGGCCTGCGCGAGGAAAGTCGCAGCCTGAAATTCCTCCGGCCGCAGCCCAGACGCTCTCTCGAACATCCGTACCGCTTCTTCAGATCGTCCGGCCGAGAGCAGAGCCCTGCCATACCAATAAGGGGCCTCGAACAGTTTTGGGTCGAGCTTCATCGCGATCTCAAACTCTTTCTCGGCTTCGTCGAACCGCTTGCTCAGCGACACTGCCAGCCCGCGCGCCACGTGTGCCTCGGCCAGCTCGGGCTCCAGCTCGAGCGCCCTATCGCTCGCGATGTCAGCCTGTCTGAGATTGAAATCCCGCGCGTCGAAATAGGTGTAGAGCATCGAGCATGAATCGGCGACTCCGGCGTATGCGCGGGCGTAATCCCCGTCTATTTCGATCGCCTTGTTGAACATTTGCCGGGCGTATTCCAGGCTCTTCCGGCGAAGCTGATGAAAGTACTGTCGTCCGCGCAGATAGTAGTCGTAGGCCTGAACGTTCTCGGTGCGCGCCTTTTCGATCTGTTTCTTTTCACCTTCCGTAAGTATTACGCGAAGAGCTACCACGATTGCCTGCGAGATGTCGTCCTGAATCGCGAAGATGTCTTCGATCTCGCGGTCGTATTTGGCAGACCAGAGGTTCGATCCGTCAGCAACGTTTACAAGTTGGGCTGTGATGCGAAGACGGTTCCCCATCTTGCGCACGCTTCCCTCGAGAACCGTCGAGACCTTGAGCTTTTTTCCGATCTCGCCGATGTCGTCGTTCTTTCCCTTGAACGAGAACGACGATGTGCGTGACGTCACTCTCAACGACTGAATTTTCGTCAGTGCGTTGATTATTTCCTCAGCCATCCCGTCGGTGAAATACTCGTTGTCGGGATCGTTGCTCATGTTGGTGAACGGCAGGACCGCTACTGATTTCGCTGCCGATACAACGGCCTTGGGAAGTGAGGCAGTGTCGGATGGAGTGGTAATGCTGCCAGCGCCGAGTGCCTGACCGAACTGAGCTGAAGTTGTGTACCGGCCTGTTGATTCGGTTGCCATCGCGCGCATCACGGCCTTTTCGACACTCTCAGGGACTTCGCGACGAATCGAGCTCAATGGCGTTGGCATTTCCGTAAACCGCTTGGCCATGATCGCCTGCGGAGTGGCGCCGCTGAAAGGACGTTCGCCGGTGATCATCTCGTAGATCATGCATGCGAGACTGTATTGATCGCTTCTACCGTCGAGGTTCGTCTCGCCTGCTGCCTGTTCGGGGCTCACGTACGCAGGCGTGCCGACCATCATTCCCGTCTGAGTTAGAGTCTCCGATCCCACTGCACTCACGGCCTTGGCGATTCCGAAATCCATCACCATCGCCTCGCCCTCGTACAGCATCACGTTTTCGGGTTTAACGTCGCGATGGACGATGTTCTGTCGGTGCGCGTAGTCGAGTGCCGATGCGATGGCGCGTCCGTGGTGCACCGCTTCCTCTATCGGAAGCTGCTGCTCGCGGTCTAGTCGTTCGCGGAGTGATTCGCCTTCAACGTACGGCATGACGTAGTACAGAAATCCTTCAGCATCGCCTGAATCGAACAGCGGCAGGATGTGCGGATGATTTAGCCGCGCTGCGAGATGGATTTCGCGAAGGAATCTGTCTGGACCGAGTGACGCGGCGAGGTCTGGATGGAGCACCTTGAGTGCAACGACACGGTCGTGTTTAATATCCTGCGCGAGGTAGACTGTCGCCATTCCGCCGCGGCCGAGCTCGCGGTCGATAGTGTAGGTGCGAACTAGCGCTTCCCTTAGGCGGTCAAGTGGAAGTGGCGTCTGCATCACATGCTCTGGACAAGGGCCTGGTACCGCTGGGTGGCGCGAATCGAATCAAAGTCGCTGTCGTGCTCGATCCAGTTCTTGTCACCATATCCTCTGTCAACGGCCTGCTCCAGCGCGCCGAGTGCTTCGTCAGCCCGGCCCAGCATCGCAAAATTGCACGCTGCATTGTACAGCAGCATTGGATCGTCCGGGTCGGCGGCGATCGCGCGCTCCGCATATCGCACCGACTGCGCCTCATCCTTCAAGGCAGCGAAAGCAACCGCTCCGAGGATACACGCCCGTGGATCGTCCGGATTGAGCTCGAGGTGCTCGGAAACCAGCCGGGTCTGACGCCGATAGTGCACCTCCGCTTCGTCAGGACGACCGAGGCTCGTGAAACTGCGTGCCAGGAACCCCGCTACCTGATAATCATCGGGACGGATCAGCGCAGAACGTTCGAGCAGCCGCACCGCCTCCTCAAATTGTCCCTGCTGGAGCCGCATGCGCCCGAACCAGTAAACCGCGTCGAATAGCTTCGGATCGAGCTTCATCGCTTGCTCGAATTCCGGTATTGCCTCGTCGAACCGTTTGACCACCAACAGGGCAATCGCGCGCGCGACGTGCGCTTCCGCCAGCTCCGGCTCCAGCTCGATCGCTTTCAGGCTGGCGGTATCGGCCTGCCTGAGGTTCGATTCGCGCGCATCGAAATACATGTAGAGCAGGGAGCACGCATCGGCGACTCCTGCATATGCCCGCGCATATTCGGGGTCGATCTCGATCGCGCGATTGAACATCTGCCGGGCATACTCGAGACTCTTTCGACGAAAGTGGTGGAAATACTGCCTGCCTCGCAGGTAATACTCATAGGCCTTTACGTCCACCGCGCGTGCTTTCTCGATCTGCTTTTTTTCATCTTCGCTGAGTATCACCTTCAGTGCCTTTACGATCGCCTGCGAGATGTCGTCCTGAATGGCGAAGACGTCCTCCATCTCGCGGTCGTAGCGCTCCGACCACAGGTGATATCCGTCGGCGACGTTCACCAACTGCGCCGTGATCCGCAGTTTGTTGCCCATCTTGCGGACGCTGCCCTCGAGCACCGTCGATACCTTGAGTTTCTTGCCGATCTCTCCGATGTCCTCGTTCTTGCCCTTGAACGCGAACGAGGAAGTGCGCGAGGC
>JANYKY010000279.1 GCA_025357975.1 Gemmatimonadaceae bacterium | reverse complement strand
CGAGCGCTGTTTGCTGCTCGCCTTTGAAGAGAGTCGCGACCAGCTTTTCCGCAATGCGACTGGCTGGGGTTTCGACTTCGAGGCGATGGAGCGCGAAGGTTTGCTGCGGGTGGTGTGCGACTATCCAGATGTGTCGGGGCTCGAGGACTGGTTGGTGACCATCCAGGCGACGATACGAGATTTCAAGCCGCATCGCGTGGCGCTCGACAGTCTTTCTGCGCTCGAGCATGTCGGAACGGCGAAGGCCTTCCGGGAATTTGTGATTGGACTCACATCCTATATAAAGCACGAGGAGATTACCGGGCTTTTCACGTCGACGACGGCAAGCCTGATGGGCGGGGACTCAATTACCGAGACGCACATTTCGACGCTGACGGATTCGATCATACTTTTGCGGTACGTCGAGATGTTTGGCGACATGAAACGAGGGTTGACCGTACTGAAGATGCGAGGGTCGTGGCATGACAAGGCGATCCGCGAGTTTACGATCGACAAGGGCGGAATGAAGATGGGCCGCCCCTTCCGCAACGTCACCGGAATTCTTGCGGGGGCGCCGGTGCACGTATCGCCGACTGAAGTGGAGCGGGTGTGGACGCAGTTCGATGCCGATGGAAGCAAGCAGAGGCAGGGCGGAGTTGATGCAGCTGAAGATGAAGGAGGGGGTAAAGAGCGCCGCCGAATCCTTCCTGACTGAAAGAGGTGTCGGACTCGGCCTTAACGAAAATCATGAGAGTCCCCGAAAACTGTCGCCTCGGGCAACATCGCGCGGGTTGCAGGAAAGGCCGCCAAAGAGCGCCGACTAAATCGGTTGGATACCTTTTAAAATGACGTTTGAATTTCTGCCCGGTGGCGATACTGTCACTCAGGGACTCATCGATCTCGCGGCTGGCCGAATAACGGACGAAGCCCTGTTGGTATTGATTGGAGCGCCAAGGCTTCGTTCGCTCGGCCTCGATGTGCCTTCGCGATCGGTGGCCGAGCCTGAGACGAGGCTATATGCGAGTCTTTCGGCCAGCGATACTGATTCGGCGCATTCACGCTACAACGCCATGATCAGGCTACTTGTGTCATTCGAGAGAGCTTTCCAATCCGGCATCCGATAGACGCCCGCCGGGCTCGCGCGTTCATGCAGCATCTCGCGGCTCATGCCACATCCGAGGGTCTTGTGTACTTCACCGGTGGCGTGACGGCCTTATTGCTGAACTGGCGCGCGAGCACGATCGACATTGACATCAAGATGGTTCCCGAACAGGACGCGCTGTTTCGGGCACTTCCGGCGCTCAAGGAATCGCTCGAGATCAATGTCGAGCTTGCATCGCCTGACCAGTTTATTCCTCCTTTGCCCGGGTGGGAGGAACGCAGCCAGTTGATCTCGCGCATCGGCATGCTTTCGTTTTACCACTACGATTTCTACTCACAGGCTCTGGCAAAGATCGAGAGGGGTCATTCGCGGGATGTCATGGATGTCGCGGCAATGTTCGAGAGAGAATTGATCGAGCCACTCAGGATGCTCGACTACTTCGGTAGAATCGAGTTGGCGTTATATCGCTATCCTGCGATTGACCCTCGCGCTTTCCGGCGCGCGGTCGAGGCAGCCGTGCGCGATCGGGAATAATTGCGGCTGATGTGCTTAACGTCGTCTATCCGTGTAACAGCGGTGACATTTTAATCCGTACTGAACTGGCTGAACCTGAGTTGACATAGCCCCTTGCCGATGCGATAATTAGAGGCTGTTCACAACTCAACGCCGGAGCAATGAAAAGCCGGCGCGCCCTTGGGTCCCCACCGCGTACCAAAAAGCGGATGTACCCGGCGGCAGCGGATGGATACCGGCCCCTCTACTGGGGCGCCACGGTCCACCCGCGTTTTTGTTGATTGTGGCCAGCGTAATCAACACGCAGTGAAGCACTCCTGAGGTCAAACCAACATGGCTGGAAGAATTCGCATCCGTCTCAAAGCGTTCGATCACGCCGTGATCGACCAAGCCGCCGCGGACATCGTCCGTACGGCCGAGAAGACCGGTGCGCAGGTGTCAGGTCCCATTCCACTCCCAACTAAGACAAAGCGCTGGACAGTCCTCCGCTCCCCGCACGTCGACAAAAAATCCCGCGAACAGTTCGAGCTCAAGACGCACAAGCGTCTCATCGATATCCTCGACAGCCGCGCCGCGACCGTCGATGCGCTGACAAAGCTCGACCTGCCCGCCGGCGTCGACGTCGAAATCAAGGTCGAGTAGAAAAATGATCGGAATCATTGGAAAAAAGCTGGGCATGACCCAGATCTTCAACGAGCTTGGACAGCAGATCCCTTGCACCGTGGTAGAGGCTCCGCCCAACCCCGTTGTTCAGATTCTCGCCAAGGAAGCCGATGGCGTCGCCTCGGTCCAGCTTGGATACGGTGAGCAGAAGCTCGCCCGAGAAAACAAGAAGGGCGAAAAGACTCCACGTGGCCGCCGCGCTCACAAGGCAGTAGTCGGACATGCCGCCAAGGCCGGCCTCACCGCTGCGCCGCGCGTCCTTCGCAGCTTCCGCATCGACGATGGCCCGAAGAGCTCCGAGACGCCCGAGTACAAGCTCGGTGACACGGTGTCTGTGGGCATTTTCGCTCCTGGCGACCAGGTCAAGGTCACCGGCACCTCGAAAGGCCGCGGATTCCAGGGTGTCGTGAAGCGGTACGGCTTTCACGGCGGCCCCAACACGCACGGAAACACCAAGCATCGGCGTCCTGGCTCTATCGGACCTGGCACGAATCCGTCGCGAGTCATCAAAGGCAAGAAAATGCCCGGTCACTACGGCGATCACCGTCACACGCAGACTCATCTCCGCATCGAGAAAATCGACGCTGAGCGGAACTTGATCTACATCCGCGGTTCGGTTGCTGGTCCTACTAACGGCATCGTCCTCGTCAAGAAGCAGGGATAACCGAATGGCTGACAATACTTCAATCAACGCGTCCGCTTACACATCGAAGGGCGCAGCGCGAGACAGCATTGCGCTTCCTTCGGACTTGTTTGACGGAACCGTCAACATGCCGGTGATGCACCAGGCCGTTAAGGCGTACCTGGCCAATCAGCGACAGGGCAACGCATCGACCAAGACGCTCGGCTTTGTCATCGGCGGCAATCAGAAGCCGTGGAAGCAGAAGGGAACCGGCCGCGCTCGTCAGGGATCGACGCGAGCACCGCAGTGGGTCGGCGGAGGCACGGTATTCGGCCCGAGTCCGCGCAGCTACGCGCAGTACGTGCCGCGCAAGGTTCGCGCGCTCGCTCGCAAGAGCGCCTTCAATGCACGGGCTCGTGAAAACGCTGTCATCGTCATCGACTCGTTCGACTTCGATGCCCCAAAGACCTCTGCACTTACCGGCCTGCTCGCATCGCTCGGTGTTCTTCAGAAGAAAGTTCTGATCCTCACCGACGGGGTGAACCACAACGTGTTCATGAGTGGTCGTAATCTGCCGCGCACGCACGTTTTGCCTTACTCCGACGTCTCGACGTACCATTTGCTTTGGTCCGATGTAGTGGTTGTCGAGTCTTCGGCGCTTGGAACTGCTTTAGACGCAGAGACCGCAGAGACCGCAGAAACAGCAGACGCGGAAGGAACGGTAACGAAGAGAAAGACGCCGGCTCGCAAGGTTGCCAAGACTGCGAAGCCAGCAAAGAAGCCGGTCAACAAAACCTCCGGCAGGAAGTCAGCGGCGAAGAAAACCACCGCGAAGAAAAAGCCGGCTGCCAAGACAGCAAAGAAAGTGGCCAGAAAGGCGGCGAAGAAAGCTGCCGGAAAGAGGGAGAAGTAAATGAGCTCGCTTCATAGAACAATCGTCCGCCCCATCGTCACCGAGCAGAGCTCGGCGGCTTATCAGGACCGCGGCGAATACACGTTTCGCGTCGCCAGCGATGCTACGAAGACGTCCATCAGATCCGCCGTCGAGCAGTTGTTCGGCGTGAAAGTCACGGGCGTCTGGACTTCGAACCAGCGCGGCAAGTCCCGCAAGGTTGGAAGCGCGGTCGGTCGCAGGCCGCATTGGAAGAAGGCTGTCGTGAAGCTTCGCGACGGTGACACCATCGACATCTTCGAGGGCTAACGGCCATGGGTGTACGTCAGTTCAAGCCGGTGACCAAGAGCTCGCGTTTTCGCAGCGTCTCCGATTTTTCGGAGATCACTCGCACAACGCCTGAGAAGTCGCTGGTAGAATCGCTTAAGAAGTCGGGGGGCCGGGATAATCATGGTCACATTGCGATGCGCCGCATCGGTGGTGGCCACAAGCAGCAGTACCGGATCATCGACTTCAAGCGCAACAAGCACGGCATGCCGGCGACTGTCGAGCACATCGAGTACGATCCCAACCGGTCGGCGCGTATCGCGCTCGTCGTCTATGAAGATGGTGAGAAGCGCTACATCCTTCATCCGAAGGGATTGTCGGTTGGCGACAAGATCGTCTCCGGCCCTGGCTCAGATACTCGTACTGGCAATGCTTTACCGCTTCGCGAAGTTCCGCTCGGCACTGACCTGCACAACGTCGAGCTCAAGCCGGGTAAGGGCGGTCAGGTAGCACGCTCTGCTGGAACGTCAGTCGAAGTTGTCGCGAAAGAAGGCGAGTACGTCACGCTTCGCATGCGCTCAACCGAAATGCGTCTCGTCCACGGCACCTGTCTTGGCACGATCGGCGTCGTTGGAAATGCGGAGCACGAGCTGCTTTCACACGGCAAGGCCGGCAAGAGCAGATGGCTCGGCAAGCGTCCGAAGGTTCGTGGCGAAGTCATGAACCCGGTCGATCACCCGCATGGTGGACGTACGCGCGGTGGACGTAACGTTGTGGACAAATGGGGCAACAAGGAAGGCGTGAAGACGCGCAACAAGAAGAAGCCCTCGCAGCGCCTCATCGTCCGCGGCCGCAAGCGCGGCAAAGCGACGAAGTAGTCCCAAACCCGAGAATTCGTAAATGGCAAGAAGCATAAAAAAAGGTCCGTTCATTCAGGACGCGCTGATGAAGAAGGTCGAAGTGATGAACTCGAACAACGCGAAGAAGGTCATCAAGACCTGGGCGCGCTCGAGCACGATCATTCCCGATTTCGTCGGACATACCTTTGCGGTGCATAACGGGAACAAGTTCATCCCGGTGTACGTCACGGAAAACATGGTCGGCCATAAGCTTGGCGAGTTTTCTCCGACGCGCTTGTTCCGCGGCCACACCGGCTCGAAAGCGGTGGACAAAAAGGCCAGCGGTGTTCCTGCCGGCGGCCAGAAGGGAGGCAAGTAACACATGGCTATTCGCAAGAAAGCCGCTTCTCCTGCAACGCCGGCGACTGCCTCAGCAGCTGATGCGCCGGCAGTTGCTACAGCTACCACGGCCGCTGCCGGCCGAAAGACCGCCGCGAAGAAGGCCGCCGCGCGTCGCCCGGTGCAGCGCGCAGAGCCGCAGCCTGACGCGACGGCAATCCAGCGTGGAGCGCGTCAGTCGCCGTACAAGATGCGCCTTGTAATCGATCAGATCAGGGGCAAGAACGTGAATGAAGCTCTTGGCCTTCTCAAGTTTTCCAAGAAGCATGCAGCGAAGCAGATCGAGAAGACGTTGAACAGCGCTGTCGCGAATGCGGAATACGCAGCGCGCCAGGCCAACGAGTCGCTCGATGTAGATATGCTGTTCGTGAAGCACGCCATCGTGAACGAGGGGCCGAAAATCAAGCGATTCATGCCCGCCGCTCAGGGACGCGCCACTCCAATTCAGAAGCGCACGAGCCACGTCCATATCGTGGTCGGCGCGAAGGAAGGAAAGTAAATGGGACAGAAAGTACATCCGATCGGCTTTCGTCTTGGAATCTCCAAGACGTGGAGATCGACCTGGTACGCAGACCGTGATTTCCCTGCGCTTCTGCGCGAGGACGAGCTGCTTCGTACGTACCTCAAGCAGCGCCTTGGTCACGCGGCCATTGCTGACATCCGCATCGAGCGGAAGCCGGGCAAGGTCGTCGTCACGATTCACACCGGTCGTCCCGGCGTCGTCATCGGAAAGAAAGGCACTGAAGTCGATCAGCTTCGTGACGAGCTTGCGCAGATTTCCGGAAAAGAAGTCGGCATCAACGTCGAGGAGATCAAGCGTCCCGAGCTCGATGCTCAGCTCGTCGCGGACAACATTGCGAACCAGCTCGCTCAGCGTATTTCGTTTCGGCGCGCGATGAAGCGCGCCGTGCAGAGCGCGATGCGGATGGGCGCCGGCGGAATCAAGATCAAGTGCGGCGGCCGTCTGGGTGGCGCGGAGATCGCGCGGACCGAAGGCTATCACGAAGGTCGTGTGCCTCTTCATACGCTGCGTGCGGACATCGACTACGCCACGAGCACGGCCAAGACCACGTTCGGCACAATCGGCGTGAAAGTCTGGCTGTTCAAGGGCGAGATCGTCGAAGATCGCCGCGGCAAGACTTACTCGACCGGCGTCTAGGAGATTAACCGATGCTGAGTCCGAAGAGAGTCAAATTCAGAAAGATGTTCAAGGGTCGCATGAAGGGTCTGTCGACGCGCGGATCGACTGTCGCGTTCGGAGCCTATGGCCTGCAGGCGCTCGAGCCCGGCTGGATTTCCAACCGGCAGATCGAGGCAGCCCGTGTGGCACTCACGCGACACATCAAGCGCGGCGGCAAGGTCTGGATTCGGATCTTCCCCGACAAGCCGATCACGAAGAAGCCAGCCGAGACCCGCATGGGTAAGGGCAAGGGCTCACCTGAAGGATGGGTGGCTGTCGTGAAGCCTGGACGCGTGATGTTCGAGCTCGAGGGTGTAACGCCCGAAATCGCAAAGAAGGCAATGGCACTTGCCGGCGCCAAGCTCGGGGTAAAAACCAAGTTCGTGGCTC
>JANYKY010000164.1 GCA_025357975.1 Gemmatimonadaceae bacterium | reverse complement strand
AATGGCGGCACTCCGGCAAACCCGATTCAGCTTGGCAACGTGATGACAGTCGGGGGTAAATCTCACAACATTGTGTGGTTTCATGACGCTGTCACAGGGTCGAAGAAATACGCGTTCGTCGGTCAAGAGGGCCCGGGTTCTATCGGGTCTTCTTCAACTGGAGATGTGCATGTCGTGGATGTAAGCGATTTGTCGAAGCCCCGCGAAGTCGCATTTTTCACGGTTAGTGGTGCGGGTGTCCACAATTTTTCGGCCGATGAGCAGCGCGGAATCCTGTATCTGGCCTATTACAACGCGGGCGTTCGCGCGATCAGCACACGCGGTGATCTCGGAACTTGCGCGGCCTCGCAGAAATCCACTGACGGACGTTGCAATCTTGGACTCATGGGTCGTGAGGTCGCGCGCGGCCTCACGAGCACCGGCGTGAGTGTCTATGTGTGGGGCGTACAACTTTCGGGCGGCAAGCTCTACGCGTCGGACATGCTCAATGGGCTTTGGAGATTGTCCGAAACGCCCGCATTCTGATATGCCATCGCGCGCAACCGCCGAACGCGCTCGACGATCGGAGGGTGTGTTGCCATCAGGTCTGCGAACCTGCCTTCGCGCTCGCCCCACACTGAATGATATGGATCCGCGATGCACAGCTGGGCCGAGCTTTTCGGAATCATTTTCGGCTGAATTGTCGATGCGCCGATTTTTTCGAGGGCCTGGGCGAGCGCCGCGGGGTTTCGCGTGAACTGGGCGCTCATTGCATCGGCCAGGAACTCGCGCGAGCGTCCCACCTTCATCGCCATGTAGCGTGTAACCAGCGGTGCGAGAAGCCAGCTCACGACCCACACGACGAGCAAAACAATGATGAGCGCTCCCATTGCGCCGCCGCTCCTGCTGCTGGATCTCGAGCGACTGCGTCCCCCGGAGCCGCCGAATCTCATGACCCGGAACGCGTTGTTGTGAACGAGCGCGACGATTCCAACAAGTGCCGTAAGAAGTGTCATCAAGCGGACGTCGAGGTTCGCGATATGACCCATCTCGTGACCGACCACAGCCTGCAACTCTTCGCGGTTGAGCGTGTCGAGCAAGCCCTGCGTAACCGCAAGATGGGCATCTCCCGCATGAACTCCGGTCGCGAATGCGTTTGGCGCGTTGTCAGATACAATCCAGATGCGAGGCCGTTTCGATCCGCTTGCGACAGCCATCTCGTCAACGACGTTCACGAGCTGCCGTTCCTGATCGGTTTCGGGCGAGATAATTTCGCGCGCTCCGGTTGCCTTGATGAGCGAAGTTGCGCCGAAGTTGTATCCCCACCACGCCATTCCGCCGGCAAGAATAGTCAGAAGAAGGCCCAGCCCGGGAAATATGTGAACGCCCGACGGCGTCCCCGGCCCTTCGCTGTTTCGCGTGGCGAGGTACCAGATGATGTCGCCGCCGAAGCCAAGCCACGCAATGAAAATGATGAATCCGGCCACAAGCCTGCGGCTTGCTTTTCTGTTCGCCTCCTGTTGAGAGAAGAGATTCCCGGGAGATTGGTCTGCCGGATGCGAAATCAGCGACGTCGTCATCCCTTAATATTCTGCATGTCGTTCCATCCTCCACAATAGCCGCAATGTCAATCCAGAATTCTTTTCCGCGCTTCGCCGCGTTCGTCGCATTCGCGAGCCTTTGTGGTTCCGCCCGCATCAGTGCTCAGCAACCACTGACTGCCGCGGACTACGATCGCGCGGTAAAGATGCTTTCGTTCAGCTTGAACCCGCTTGTCAGCGGCGGCACCGTGACGCCTGCCTGGCTTGCTGACAATCGTTTCTACTATCGGAGCTCAACGGCTGCCGGAGCCGACTGGATGATCGTCGATCCAGCAAAGAGAACGAGAGTTCCATTGTTCAGGGCGCCCGAAGTCGCTGAAGCACTTACGCGGGCCGGTGCGGGGACGATCGATCCGCGAAACATTCCTGCTCAACGGGCCGAGCTGTCGAGCGATGGTCAGCATGTGATGCTGCTGATCGGCAATCGCCGCTGGAGCTGCGAAGTCAGCGGTGGAAGTTGTACTGCGGTGGATTCGGCGGCTCAGCAAGCTGGGAGGGGCCGCGGCGCAACGGCCGCTCCGGTTGTCGTATCCCCGGATGGAAAACGCGCCGCATTCATTCGCAACTGGAATCTGTGGGTGCGCGATGTTGCGACCGGCCGCGAAACGCAGCTCACGACCGACGGTGTGGCCAATTTTGGGTACGCGACCGACAATGCCGGCTGGGTTCACAGCGACCGCCCAATTCTCCTGTGGTCACCGGACTCCAGGAGGATCGCGACTCAGCAACAGGACGAGCGCAATGCGGGCGACATGTACCTGCTCGATACCCGTGTCGGTCATCAACATCTTCAGACATGGAAAGGCCCGCTGCCCGGCGATAGCATCGTCGCAATGATCCAGCGCGTCATCATCGATGTCGATGCAGGCAGAATTGTACGACTCCAGACCCCGCCCGACTTTCATCGCGCAATGCTCGGCGACGATCTCAACATGGACGACCTGATCTGGAGTCCCGACGGCGCACGCCTCGCGTATGTGAGCACGTCTCGTGATCACAAGCGCGCGACTGTAAAGGTTGCAGACGCTGCCACCGGTACCGTGCGAACGTTGTTCGAGGAGACCTCACCAACCCAGTTCGAGTCTGTTGCCGGGTGGCGGGTCTTGTGGCCAGCCAACGAGATCGTCTGGTCGTCCGAGCGCGATAACTGGTCGCAGCTCTATCTGTACGACTTGCCCAGTGGGAAGCTGAAGCGCCAGATCACAACGGGCGCTGGCGCGATTCAGTCCATTTTGAAGCTTGACGAAAAGGCGCGCACAATGATCGTCGAAGCCCTCGGCCGCAACGCGACCGAGGATCCGTACTTCCGGCACTACTATAAAGTCTCGCTTGACGGTTCGGGGTGGACGCCGCTCACGCCGGAA
>JANYKY010000153.1 GCA_025357975.1 Gemmatimonadaceae bacterium | reverse complement strand
CGGTGGCGTTGTTCGCGGGCTCGAAACCGGATGGCTGCAGCGAAAAATTGCAGAATCCGCCGCACGCCAGCAGTGGGAGATAGAGCAGCATCGCAGAGTCATCGTCGGCGTCAATGAATTCGTCACCGATGAGCCGGAGCTGACAATTCCGCTTCTCAAAATTGGCGACACCGAAGCGGAGCAGCGCGAAAGGCTGGCTTCGCTGAGGTCAACCCGCGATTCGGGTGTCGTCGAAGAGCGATTGAATGCGCTTCGCGAAGCGGCTCGCTCAAACGACAACATGATGCCTCACATTCTCGACGCCGCCCGTGCCTACTGCACGCTGTACGAAATTCGTGCGGCGATGGAAACTGTGTTCGGCGCCTACAGAGAGCCGGTTTTCTTCTGAAAAAAAGGGAGGAATGGTGGGAATCGTACTTTGATTCCCGGTATCTCCTGGAGTACGAGCCAATCTTCACTCTCGAGCGCGATCGGTCAGAGGCCGCGCGCGTCATCGATGTACTCGGGCTACCACAAGGCTCTCGCATTCTTGATGTGCCATGTGGTCAGGGGCGCCATGCACATCTGCTTGCCGAAGCCGGGTTCAAGGTGGACGGCCTTGATTATTCGAAGCATCTCCTCGATATCGCTCGCGAACGCGGAACTGGTCCGTCGTTGAAATACACGCAAGGCGATATGCGACGGCTGCCCGCCCGTTGGTCGAACAGATTCGACGCCGTCATCAACCTGTTCACGTCGTTCGGTTTTTTCACGAGCCCTTCGGACGATGCAAAAGTCATTTGTGAGTTCGCGAGAGTTCTCGCGCCCGGTGGAGCGCTCATCTGGCATGGAGGGAATCGCGATGGAGTTGTGTCGAGGTTTCTGGCACGCGACTGGTGGGAAGCAGGCGAAGGAACTGTGATCGCGCATGAAAGGTCGTTCGATTCTCTCTCCGGTATTCTCACGATCGACTCGATTCTCAAAGGTGACGGCCGGAAGATCGAGCGGCGAACCCACCGGATCAGGCTTTACACTCCGACTCGCCTCGCGGAGTTGTGCGCGGATGCGGGGCTCGTTGTCGAGCAGTCTTTCGACGGCTTTTCCCGCAAGCCGCTGACGAGGCGGTCGGGTGAAATGATGCTCGTCGCCACGAAGCAGTGACCTCCCTGTCGCGGCAGGAGCCTGCTAACTTGGAAACTCCATGAGACCAATCAGAGTTCTCGTCGCGAAGCCCGGCCTCGACGGTCACGACCGAGGTGCGAAAGTCGTCGCCGCCGCACTTCGCGATGCGGGGATGGAAGTCATTTATACGGGACTTCATCAAACTCCGGAGATGATAGCAACAGCGGCCGTGCAGGAAGACGCGGATGTCATTGGACTCTCGATACTCAGCGGCGCCCACATGACACTTATCCCGCGGGTGCGACAGCTCGTGATGGATCAGGGCCGGGACGACATCCTCATCACTGGCGGTGGAATTATTCCGCGCGAGGATATGGACGCGCTTCAGGCCCAGGGCATTGGCAGGTTGTTCGGCCCCGGCACGCCGACAACCGAGTTGGTGGCCTACATAACGGAGTGGTTCGCTTCTCGCGAAGAGCAAGAAGCGGCGAAGCCGGCCAGCTGACGTGACATCCCGCCTTCGTGAGCTCGGCGCCGAGGTGCGTGAGCTCGAGCAGAAGCTACGGCGCGGTGGAGGTGTTGAGCGCATCGCCAAGCTTCATTCGCAGAACAAGCTTTTCGCCAGGGAAAGAATCGCGAAGCTTTGCGATGAAGGCGCGCAATTCATCGAGATCGGACTCCTGGTTGCGTACGATCAGTACGAGGGCCAGGCGCCCGCAGCCGGCGTGGTCACTGGTGTCGGCATCGTCCACGGCCGCGAAGTGGTGATTGTCGCGAATGATGCCACGGTGAAAGCGGGTTCGTGGTGGCCTGAAACGATCAAGAAGATTCTTCGTGCGCAGGAAATCGCCATGCGGTGCCGCGTGCCGATCATCTATCTGGTCGATTCGGCGGGCGTCAATCTCCCGTACCAGGGCGGAGTGTTTCCCGGGCAGTACGGAGCTGCCCGCATCTTCTATTACAACTCCATCATGCGGCGGTATCTGCGCATTCCGCAACTCGCTGCCGTGATGGGGCAATGCGTTGCCGGAGGGGCGTACCTCCCGGCGCTGTCCGACGTCATCCTGATGGTCAAAGGCACGTCATTCATGGGTCTTGGCGGTCCGAACCTGGTCAAGGGCGCGACCGGCGAGACCATCGATGGCGAAACGCTCGGCGGGGCCGCGACGCACACAGGTATCAGTGGCGTCGCGCATTACGCGACTGATACAGAACAAGAGTGTCTCGACAAGTTGCGAGATCTCGTGCAAAGACTTCCGTCGCACGCAACTTCCGGTGGCGCCGGCGATGCTTACGCAAGTCGCTTTGACGACTCCGAAAATCACCGACGACCGGGCCATGCAAAGACTGCCCAGAATGGTCCCTCCACAAAACGTGCCGATGCACTTTATGATATTCTGCCGGCAGATCACCGAATGTCGTATGACATGCACCAGATCCTTTCGGCAATTCTCGACAACGGTACGATCGACGAATTCCAGACAAACCTCGCCAAAGAAATGATTTGCGGCGACGCTTCGATCGATGGGATAAGCGTCGGAGTCATCGCAAACCAGCGTGGCCTGATCAAGGGAAGGTCCGGCGAGAAGCCGCGCTTCGGCGGAATTGTCTACGCAGAGAGCGCCGAAAAAGTGGCATTCTTCATCGATAAGTGCGACCGGCAAGGCGTTCCGCTGCTTTTCATCCAGGACGTTTCGGGTTTTATGGTTGGTCCCGAGGCCGAGCACGAAGGGATTATTCGAGCCGGCGCGCGATTCGTCGAGGCAATGGCCACGACGCTCGTCCCGAAGATCGTGCTCACGATCAATCACGCATCCGGTGCCGGCTACTACGCGATGGCTGGCCAGGGATTCGATCCCGATTTCATTTTCAGCTGGCCAACGGGGCGAATGGCGGTGATGGAAGGCGAGAGTGCGGTTCAGGCAGTCCATGGTCCCGCGCTGGACGCCGCAAAGAAGAAGGGAAATGCACCGGCCGCCGAGGTTGGCGCGGCTGTGGAAGCGATGCGCGAAGAATACGAGAAACAGCTCGATGCCAGATACGCCGCGGCGCGTGGTTTTGTAGATGCGATCGTGCATCCGGAAGAGACGCGTGAAGTTCTTGCGATGGCGCTTCGCACTTCACTCCAGAACAAGGGTCCTCACCTCGGAGCATTCGTGCTGCCGCCACATCTCGGAGAACACGAGTGAAAGAAGTAGTTCGCGTCGCTGGAGGTCAGGGCTTCTGGGGTGACTCGCTCGACGCGCCTCGCCAGCAAGTCGAAAACGGGCATGTCGATTACCTCATGCTCGATTATCTGGCCGAAGTCACGATGTCGATCCTGCAAAAGCAGAAAGAGCGCGATCCGTCGATGGGTTACGCGCGCGATTTCGTCGGCGCTATTGAGAGTGTGCTTCCGTCAATCGTGGATCGCGGTGTGCGCGTCGTCGCAAATGCCGGAGGCGTAAATCCCCGAGCGTGTGCCGAAGCAATACGAAAGCTTGCCCGCGAGAACGGCGCCGGCGACAAAGTTCGCATTGCCGTTGTCACTGGCGATGATCTGCTCGGCCGTATCGATGAGCTGATCGCAAGCGGACATCCTCTGTCGAACATGGAGACAGGCGAGCCGCTTTCGACCGTTCGCGATCGCGTCCTTTCGGCGAATGCATACATCGGTTCGAAGCCGATCGTCGAAGGTCTGTCGCAGGGTGCGAATATCGTGATCACAGGGCGGTCGACGGATACCGCACTCACGATGGCTCCATTTCGGTTCGAGTTCGGCTGGTCAGATTCCGATTGGAATCATCTCGCGGCCGGAATCGTTGCGGGACACATCATCGAATGCGGGGCGCAATGCTCGGGCGGCAACTGCCTGTACGACTGCGCTCCATTCCGGACCTCGCAAATGTCGGTTACCCGATTGCTGAAGCGCGCGCGGATGGCTCCTTCGTCATCACGAAGCATCCCGGAACCGGGGGTAGAGTAAACGTCGCGTCGGTCACCGAACAGCTCGTATACGAAATGGGCGATCCCCACGAGTACATAACTCCTGATGTCATCGCTGACTTCACCACGATTCAGCTCGAGCAGGAAGGACCGGATCGTGTACGGGTCCATGGCATTCAGGGACGTCCAGCAACCGACAAGCTGAAGGTCTCGATTGCGTACCGCGCGGGATACAAGGCAGTTGGCACCCTTGTGTACTCCTGGCCTGATGCGCTCGACAAGGCGAAGCTCGCCGACTCCATTCTGCGGCAGCGCCTCAGTAACCTCGGACTTCACTTCGACCAAATCCTCACGGAGTACGTCGGAGCCTCGGCAACACACGGTCCGCTTGCAACACGCGACGCCGGTGAACTGGATTATCCAGAGGTCCAGCTCCGCTTCGGAGTGCGCGGCGGAAACCGCAGTGCGGTCGAGCGCTTCACGCGCGAGATTGCGCCGCTTGTGCTGAATGGTCCGCCGAGCGTAACGGGGTTTGCCGGTGGCAGGCCAAAGGTCGAGGAGATAATCGCCTATTGGCCCGCGCTGGTGGACAAGAACGTTGTGCAGACTCGGGTGGAGATACTCTGATGCTGATTCAGCTGCTCGACATTGCGCACGCGAGATCAGGCGACAAAGGTGACACGGCAAATGTCGGGTTGATCGCATTGAGACCGGAGTGGTACCCGCTTCTCGTTAAGTACGTGACACGTGACGCTGTCGCGGCGCATTTCAGCGAAGTGATCGACGGCCCAGTCGAAAGGTTCGAGCTGCCGAACCTGAAGGCGCTGAATTTTCTTCTTCATGGTGCGCTCGATGGCGGCGGCACGCTGTCTCTCAAGACTGACGCGCAGGGGAAAGTATTCTCGACTGCATTGCTTCGCATGCGCATCGAGGTAGCGGACAAGGATGCAATGGGCATGAACTTACCGTCGGCAAAGTCTTCATGACCCCGATTGCGACGGCAAAGATCACGCTTACGCTTGCCGCAGCAATCTTGTTCGGGCTCGGCATTCGAAATGACAACCCGGCGCTTCGCTGGGCAGCGATCGCATTCCTCGCGATGGCCGTAGCACTCCGATTTTTCGACAAGAGCAGAGAGAAACGATGACGACATCATCTGTGGCAGAGGCACCGATTACGTCTTCAACGCCAGCAGCGGCGGTATCTGAAGTTGTCTATTTCGATGGACGTTACGTCGCCAAGAGCGAAGTCCACGTATCCCCCGACGATCGCGGATTTCTCCTCGGCGACGGTATTTACGAAGTAGCGGCCGCATACGACGGGCGCTTCGTTGCGCTCGACCGTCACATGGACCGGCTTCGGCGGAGTCTTGTCGAAGCGCGGATCGATGGAGACGTCGCTGACCCACTCGAGACGGTGTTTCAGGAATTGCTCGATCGAAACGGCTTTGGTGAATCCGGTAAGGCGATGGTTTACCTGCAGGTGACCAGAGGTGTTGCGCCGCGAACGCATGCATTTCCCAAGTCGCATCCGCGTCCGACCGTTTACGCCTACGCTGCCTCATTCGCGGCGATGGGAGACTTGGCTGCGGGGGTCGGAGCGATCACAAGACCCGACATTCGATGGTCGCGCTGTGACATCAAAGTCATTTCACTGATTGCGAATTGCATGGCCAACCAGGAGGCAAAAGAGGCCGGCGCATTCGAGGCAATCCTCATTCGCGATGGCGTTGCGCTGGAGGGTACCCATACAAGCTTCTTTGCAGTTGTCGGCGACGTGGTCAGGACGGCGCCGCTGTCGAACCTGATCCTGCCCGGCATAACGCGCGAGCTCGTGATCGAGGCGGCGGAGCGCGACGGAATTCGTGTCGTGCTCGAGCCGCTCTCGGTAGACGAGCTGCAGTCGGCCGATGAAATGTTCATCACTGGAACGACAACCGAAGTGGTGCCGATCGTGACGCTCGACGGGAACCCGGTAAAGTCTGGATCTCCCGGTGAAATGACGAAGCGATTGATGCAGCTATATCGGGATGCCATTCGCGTGTAGGTCGTTGAATGGTTGGCCCTTTGGGAAGTCAAGCGGACCCTGTTTAGACGCTTTTAACGCTTTTTAGCCGCGGACTGGGGCGGATCGTTCAATCCCAAACGGGCAGGCCACTTCCGTCTCGGACAACAGAAAAATTGGGGAAAGTACAAAAACCTGATCCCCCAATGGTTTGATCAGGCGTAACCTGTCTAACCCTGGTTGACCGATCCGCTCCAGTCTGCCCGGAATCCGCCCAATCCGCGTCTAGGAAGTGCAGGCGCTGAGGAAAGGCAGACCTATCATACCAGGCAATTATCATAGAGCGAAGCAGGCGTGCCGGGGGTCGCCGTCGCTAGATTCAAACGTGCCGCCAAAGAACCACATCCCTGAATTGCTTGCCCCTGCGGGCTCGCTCGACGCCGTCCGCGCTGCAGTCGCAAACGGCGCGGACGCCGTGTATCTCGGCGCGGAAAGGTTCAATGCTCGCGACGAAGGCGCGCAGCTGAACCTCGACGAGGTCGAAGTTGCTTGTCGCCTCGCACACTCTCGTGGTGCCCGCATCTACCTGACGCTGAATACGCTCGTCAAGCCGTCGGAGCTTGAGCAGGCGATCGCTTTCCTCGGAGAAGCCATCGACCGGGGTGTCGACGCAGCGATTGTACAGGACATTGGAATCGTGCGATTGATACAGGCCGTGTATCCCGGGTTCGAGATTCACGGCTCAACGCAGATGACTGTGCATGATGCCGCCGGCGCGGCAGTGATGCACAAGCTCGGCGTGAACCGCGTAGTTCTCGCGCGAGAGAACACGCTCGAAGACATTCGCGAAATCCACAACGCAGTTCCCGAGCTGGGGCTGGAAACGTTCATCCACGGCGCCCTGTGTATTTCGTACTCGGGGCAATGCTATATGTCGGGCATGATTTCGGAGCGAAGTGCAAACCGAGGCTCGTGTGCGCAATCGTGTCGGAAGGATTACACACTCAGAAACATCGCCACCAACGAAACGCTCGATACGGGTTACCTGATCTCTGCCCGCGACCTCGGCGCTCATGAAAGCCTTGCGGATCTGGCCGAGCTCGGCATTGGCTGCCTCAAGGTCGAGGGCCGAAAAAAGAAGCCTGAATATGTTGCAGTCGTGACGCGCAATTATCGTGATGCGCTCGACAGGGTTGCGCTCGGCGATCGATCCGCGATGCCAGCCGCTCAGGTCGAGGAGCTCGTTCAGATTTTCAGCCGCGGATTTACGCCAGGGATGTACAAGGGAAGATCGGGCCGCGATTACGTCACGCGCTCGCATCCCGACAATCGCGGCAGAGAGCTCGGCGCAGTACTCGGCACCGAAGGTTCGGAAATCATCGTTGAAGTTTCGACCCCGCTTGTCCTTGGCGACGGTGTCGCGTTTGAGCCGCCGGCAGATTCAGGCGTCGAGACGGTTGGTTTCACGATCGATCGAATCAGGAGCATCCCCGGCGGAGAAGGTAATCGGCAGGCAATAAGGACGTACAAGCGCGTCGTCGACGGGTCGAAAGTGGTGCGCAGTTTTCATGCGGCGTTGATGGAGTCGGCGCGCGCGAGCTTTGGCGAAGTCGCGCTTCCTGGCGACAGAAGTCGCGCACAGCTCGACGTACGTGTTTTTGGCGCGGCCGGAAGTCCACTCAAGCTCGTGTTTGCGAGTGCCAACGATTCTGTGACAGTTCGCAGCGACATGGCCCTGCTGCCGGCGCAAAAACGCGCGCTCGACGAGCGGCAGCTTCGCGACCAACTCGGGCGCCTGGGCGAAACGCGCTTCTCTCTTCGCGCCATCGATGTCTCGGCGCTTGGAGATCAGCTCTTCATTCCGGTCAGCGAGCTTAACCGGATGCGGCAAAAAGCGAGCGAGACTCTTGCAGAACGCGCGGTGTGGGCGGACGAGGTGAAGAGTCACGAGCGCTCAAACCGAATTGCACTTGCTGTCAGCAACGTCGCAGCGCGCGCAACGGAAGACGATTCCGGCTTTCGCCTGGTGGCGGAGACATTTACTCCCGAAGACGCTCGCGTTGCGGCCGCTGCAGGTGCAACCGACATCTCCATCGATCCTTTCCTGCGCCATCCCGCGCCGCCCGCGAACCGTGTTCGTACGCTTGCTCGCGACCTTGAGGAGCAAGGAGTACGGCTCAACCTTCGATTACCCAGCATCGTCCGGCCTGCAGATCGCCGTTCCCTGGCGAAGTGGCTCGAT
The DNA here is from genome assembly GCA_025357975.1 of Gemmatimonadaceae bacterium. Classification (GTDB taxonomy): domain Bacteria; phylum Gemmatimonadota; class Gemmatimonadetes; order Gemmatimonadales; family Gemmatimonadaceae; genus UBA4720. Next base: position 5,668 of record JANYKY010000153.1, on the reverse strand, counting down.
CTGCCTCTCCCTGTGTCCACTGGACATTTAGGATTGGCCGCGGAACTCGCGGCGCAAGGGCGCGGCGTCATCGCCGACTACGCGGTGAACTGCTTCAACCAGCACACGGCGGCGGAAATATTTGCGCTGGGGGCTTCGCGAATTGTTCTGTCAGTCGAGCTCACTACTGATGAGATGCTTGCGGTGTCGGCTCCATGGACCGGCCGCGGGTTTGACGCGCTCGTCTATGGCCGCCCTGAAGGAATGACGCTGGAGCATTGCGTGTTGTCTGCGGCTTTCAATCGTGAGGCTACGACGTGTCGTGATCTTTGCGTTCGCGATCACAACGATGTCGAGATCATAGATCCGGCAGGATATGCGTTCGCCGTTGCAACGGACAGCGCGTGCCGTAATCGCCTTTTGCATTCGCGACCAATCGAGGCGTCGGAATTCATTCCGCGGTTGTGGCGTGGTGGCATCCGCAATTTCCGGTTGTTGTTCAACACGCGGTCTGACGACATAGCAGCGGTCACCACCAGCTATCGCAACCTGCTTGATAGTCTTGAAAAAGGCGAAGCAAGGGCAGCTTATTCGCCACGCGATTTGGTTGGCGGCGAGTTTACACGCGGTCACTTCGCACGGGGAGTTTGAGGTGAGAGTCTTGGTGACTGGCGGGGCGGGGTTCATTGGAAGCCATGTCTGCGACAGGCTGACTGCCCGTGGGAGTGAAGTGGTCATCGTCGATTCGCTTGAGCCGTTTTACGATCCGGCAATAAAGCGTCGCAACATTGCGGGCGTGCTCGCCTCAGGACTGGCCCGCTTCGTTCAAGCAGATATCGCCGATCCGGATGCGATCGATGCGGCTGCGGGCGATGACACAATCGATGCGGTAATTCATCTTGCGGCTCGGGCGGGCGTTCGGCCTTCGCTCGAGAACCCCGCAGGTTATGTACGGACGAATGTTGAAGGCACTGTGTCGATTCTCGAATTTGCCAATCGCCGTGGGATTCGTCCCTTCGTCATGGCTTCCAGCTCGAGCGTTTACGGTGACAATGCGCCGGTGCCGTTTTCCGAAGAACTTCCCGCGGCGACTCCAATCTCTCCATATGCCGCAACGAAAAGGGCAGGAGAGCTGCTCTGCCACGTATACGCGCACTTGTACGGTTTGAGCGTCATCTGCCTGCGCCTTTTCACAGTCTACGGACCTCGACAGCGCCCTGATCTTGCAATTCACAAGTTCGCCAGGCTGATGTCTGCAGGCCGCAGCATCCCCTTCTATGGAGACGGATCCACGGAGCGTGACTACACATACGTGGCTGACATCGTTCATGGAATCGAAGGGGCACTCGATTGGGCGGTAGCCGCCGATGCGGGTGCTTTCGAGACCGTCAACCTTGGCGAGAATACGACGACTTCACTTTCCCGGCTCGTCGAGATGCTATCGGCCGAGCTGAAGGTGGAAGCGAAACTCGAGCACCTGGGTTCCCAGCCGGGCGACGTTGATCGGACGTTCGCAAGCATCGATAAGGCGCGTGCCCTCATTGGCTACGATCCATGCACGTCGATGGTGGAAGGAATTCACCGTTTCATCGAATGGTTTAAAGTCCAGCCCTTAACCTGATGCGAATCGCGGCGCACAATGGCGCCCGCATTCTTGGCGGGGCCGAGCGCGCGACGACGTTGCTGATGTCGGCATTGCAATCGCGGGGGCATGATGTGGTGATGCTCTGCAACGACAAGCGTGTTGTTGACTATGCCCACAACGCAGGTGTACCGGCACGAACCTCTGTGCTCGGAGGCGACGTGTCGTTTCTGAGTGCGCGACCGTTTGGATCAGCGCTTCGCGAGTTTGGGGCCGATGCGTTGATCGTTGGCACCTGGAAGAAGCTTTTCATGGCTTCGTGGGCCGCGAAGGCCAACGGAGTGGCCACCGTCATTGCGCGCGTTGGCTTGGAAAGCGACACTCCGCGAAGCACGAAATATCGGATCGCGCTGACAAGGTGGACCGACGGAGTCGTAGTGAATTCGGCAAGAATGATCGAGCCATTTGCAACGCTCGATGGATTTGGTCCGAACCGGGTTCGCCTCGTTCACAACGGCGTTGTGGCTCCGCCACGTCTTGCAGCTGACGGCACGTTGCGCAGGAGCCTTGGCATCAGCCAGGATGCGCACGTGGTCGGCACAGTTGCGCGATTGGCGACACAGAAACGACTCGATAAGTTGTTGAGAGTTGTAGCTCGACTTCCCGATGACACCCACTGCATCATCGCGGGTAATGGTCAAGAGAGGAGCAATCTCTCGCAGCTCGTGGCAGCGCTCGGAATCGCGTCGCGCGTGCATTTTCTGGGACACCGTGAGGACAAGGGTGACGTACTCCAGGCAATCGATCTCTTTGTCGTGACCTCTGACAAGGAAGGCCTCTCGAACGCGATGCTGGAGGCGATGGCGTTTGGCTTGCCAGTCGTCAGCACGCCAGTGAGTGGTGCAGCAGATTCGTTGATTGCGACCGCAACGAGACCTGAAGCCGGGATTATTTCTGGATTTTCCGAGGACGAGCTCGTGCGCGACATTCAGGCCTTACTGAAGGACTCGACAAGACTGAAAGCGCTTGCTAGGGCAGCTCGTTTGCGCGCAGAGCTGGACTTCTCAGTCGAGGGCATGCTCGACGGGTGGGAATCGGCACTCGCCGGAATGCGCGTTGCAACATGAGGCGTGACTGAATGAGTGAACGCATGCCGAGGACACTTTTTGTCTACAAGCGTGCCGGACTGGACACGGCGGAGATTCGGGGGCGGCAGATCGCGAAGGAGCTCGGCTGCGATTCGGTGTCGCTTCCGGAGCTCTCCATCGCAGTCGCCGCCAAATACGACGTGGTCATCTATGTAAAGCGAATCCCGGACGCGGACATACTCGGTGCGGTCAGGCATGCGGGGGTCAAACAAGTGATGGATATTCTCGACAATTATTCGGAGCGCACGACAAGGCGGGCAGCTGGTTTCGTCAACGCGTTCATCGCCGCAAACCTGACGCAGTCCATCTACCTCAACCTGACCTTCGGCAATGTGGCCGTTGAGATTCCGCATCATCACTGCAATTTCCAGAATCTTCGCATCCCGCAACGCGCTGGCGAACCGACTCTCGGATTCATATCCACGCCGGATCACTGGCCGCAAAATTCTCGTCTCGCGAAAAAAACGGGTTACCGCTTCGTCAGCAACATCTCGAGAAAAGGCGAAGGAGGTTTCGATCAGTTAATCAGCACCTATCTTGCGACTGACATTGGCTTCACGTACAGAATGGATCGAGACAAGCTGCGATTCAATTGTGCGAACAAGCTTACGAATTTCATGAGCTTCGGCATTCCTTCTGTGCTCACGCCCGAGAGCGGTTATCTGGAACATGGTAAGCACGGAGAGACAGTTCTCTACGCGTACACGCCAGACGATTTCGTCCGGATGATCAAGTGGCTCGGCGAAAACCAGCCGCTCCGCCAGGCGATGGGTGATGTGTGCTACGAAGCCGCGAGGCCGTACCACATCAGCCGAATTGCAGAACGGTATCGCAAATTTCTTTCGTCGTTGTAGCATCGTCCCGTTGAAAAATGCCCCGCGTAGCATTCGAATTGTTTTGTTATCCGGGCTGGGGGATGTCATACATGGGCTGCCTGTCGTAAACGCAATCCGGAATGCCCATAGCGACACGCACATCACATGGGTCGTCGAGCCCATGCCTTCAGAGATTCTTGTTGGGCATCCGGCCATCGATCGCGTCATCTTATTCAACCGCAAGGATGGAGCTGCAGGCTTACTGAAACTACGCGCCGATCTCCGGACAGTGCCGCGGCCTGACCTGACGCTCAACTTCAATGTTTATCTCAAGAGCGCGTGGCCGACACTCATCGCACGCGCGCCGCGTCGCATTGGCTTCGACGCGCGCAGATCATTCGACGGTGTGTCGCGTGCTTCCAATGAATACCTTCCGAACAAGCCTTGGGCACACACGGCCGACATGTTTCGGGAGTTCGCGGATCATCTCGAAATCCCGTTGGGCGAGCCGGATTGGCGAATAAATTTTTCCACCGACGAAATAAACGCGCGTGCTGCATTTTTTGACCGCTTTGCGGGACAGCCAGTAGCGACCGTCATTCCTGCAAGCGCGTCGGTAAAAAAAGACTGGCTCTCAGACCGATGGGTCGAAGTCGTGGACGCGCTGGCCTCGCGGTTCGGCTACAAAGTAGTGATCGCAGGGGGACCGGGACTACGTGAGCAGACGATTGGGCGAGAAATCGTGGAGCGTTCATCGGCCGACATCGAATGGGCAATGGGAGATTCGGTTAGACGGCTTGCCGGGATCATCAGTGGGAGCAGTCTATTGATCGCGCCGGATACCGGCCCGGTCCACATTGCTCGCGCGATGGACGTCCCGGTTGTAGGTATTTATGGCCACACCAATCCCTGGCGCGTTGGCCCCTGGCGTAAATACTCTGACCTTTGGGTCGATCACTACACCGAGGCCGGTGCAAGCCCCGACTCTTCCAATAGAACGCCACGGTGGGACGTGATGCCCACAATTCAATCCGCCGAAGTGATCGAGCGGATAGATCGGGCGGTCACGCAACACGGAGCGGCGCAAAGACGCGATCTCGCGTTGTAGATTGATACCGTAGAAATGCCGAATCCCGTTGATAATCCCGCCATGCCCCGACCCTCGATGGAGCAGGCACGCGCAGCGCTTAGAACTTCTTTCGGCTACGACGAGTTTCGTCCCGGTCAGGAAGCCGCAATTCAGTCCGTCCTCGAGGGCAGCGATACTCTCGTTGTTCTTCCAACTGGCGGCGGCAAATCGGTCTGCTTCCAGATCCCTGCCTTGATTCTGCCTGGTTTGACGGTGGTCGTCTCACCGTTGATTTCGTTGATGAAGGATCAAGTGGACGCATTGGAAGCGAGAGATCTTCCCGCTGCATTCATCAACAGTACGCTCACCTCCGCGCAGGTGAGCGACCGACTTTCGAAGGCCGCTCGGGGCGAGATCAAGCTGCTTTATCTTGCCCCCGAGCGATTCGATTTTGGAAATGTTGCGAGCCGGCTTGGAGAGATGGGGGTGAGCCTCCTGGCCGTGGACGAAGCGCATTGTATAAGCCAATGGGGCCACGACTTTCGGCCCAGTTACCTGCGAGTCGCGAAGGCCAGGAAAATTCTTGGTGACCCGCCGACAGTCGCCCTCACCGCAACGGCAACGCCGGAAGTGCGGGAAGATATCTGCCGCCAGCTGGCGCTGACTAAGCCGCGCACCATCATCACCGGGTTCGATCGGACCAATCTCGCATACAATGTTCTAGCGGCCCGGAACGACGAAGAAAAAGACAATCTCCTGGTCGAGACGCTGGAGCGATATGAAGGACTCGCCATCGTTTATGCGTCAACTCGCAAATCGGTGGACCGCATCGGCTTTCTACTGGAACAGCGCGGAATTGCATCGGCTGGATATCACGCCGGGCTCGACGATGAGCACCGGCGGGACGTCCAGGACGCCTTCATGAAAGAACGGATCCGCGCAATCGTCGCAACAAACGCATTCGGCTTGTCGATTCCCATCCCGAATGCGTTTGTTGCGACGATTGCGCGGATCCGTTCTTTCATGAAGGCGTCCTGGACGTCCCGCCGGTGCTCATCGTCGAGCCCGGCGTGAT
>JANYKY010000121.1 GCA_025357975.1 Gemmatimonadaceae bacterium | reverse complement strand
CCGTTGACGACCGCGTTGCGGGACTCGAGTCGGGTGCGGACGACTACCTGGCGAAGCCGTTCGCATTTCGTGAGCTCGTCGCCAGACTGCGCGCGCTTGCCCGGAGAAAGTCAGCGCCGATCGCAAACATCATCAAGGTCGCCGATCTCGAAGTCAACATCGGTGCCCAGCGGGTAAAGCGAGGCGGACGCGAGATCGATCTCACCGCAAAAGAGTTCAGCCTGCTCGAGTTCTTCGTGCTGAATGTCGGTCACGTCGTTGATCGAGCGGCGATTACAGCCCACGTGTGGGACGACAATCACGATCCATTCACGAATGTCCTGGAAGTTCTTGTGCGGCGACTGCGTCGGAAGATCGACGACGATTTCGAGCCAAAACTTCTACAGACGCTGAGAGGCTCGGGCTACCGGTTTGGCGTCTAGCCCGCACTCCGTTGCATCAAGCGACCACAGCGCAAGCCGCGTCCGGCTGCGCCTGACACTATGGTATGCCGCGACGTTCTCGATCATACTGATTTTTCTGGGACTCGGACTGTTCGTCGCCATTCGAAGGCAACTGTCCCGCCAGCTCGACGACTCTCTATCAGCAGCAACACTTGAGCTTGGCCGAGTCGCCGGAAGCCGGCAGCTCGAGGAGGAAGAAGGTGATTCCGCTCTGCTCGATGCCGTCGATGAGCTGAGGATACCCGAACGCACATTGTACCTCCTCGATGCGAGGGGCCAGCCACTCGCTCCCACGATCGCTGATCCCTGGATTCGCGATGCCGCACTGATCGCTGCCCGAACCGGCATCTCGGCACGTGAATACAATACCGATGACGATCGTACTCTTCGCCTCGAAGCGCGCCGGTTCAAGACTCCACGCGGCCGAGTGCTCATTGCGGCAGCAATCGCCGACCAGCTGGAGCTCGAGGATCGCTATTCCGACCTGATCTGGGCTTTTTCCGGAGCAGGACTCGTCGCCGTTGTGCTCGTCGCGCTCGGCGGAGGCGTCCTCGCCAGGAAATCGATTGCCCCGATTGAAGCGACAATGGCAAACATGAGACGATTCATGGCAGACGCCGCGCACGAGTTGAAGACGCCGATCGCGATCCTGAGGACCAATGCGGACGTCGCGCTGCAGCAGCCACGCGACGAAGAAGGCTACAGAGCGGCGCTTCGCTCAGTCGAAGACGAATCGCGCCGTCTTGGCGGCATTGTCGATCATCTGCTGGTACTCGCCCGGGCCGATGCAGGTGAGCGGCGCCCGCAACGGCAACCGATCTTTCTCGACGATATTGCCTCTGATTGTCTTGCCGCGGGTCGCGTGATGTCCGAACGCAAAGGTGTTCGGATGATCGTTGACAAATTTGAAGAAACTCCGATCGATGGCGATCCGGCGCTGGTCAGGGAGCTGATTCTCATCCTTCTGGACAACGCGATCAAGTTCACGCCACGCGAAGGCATCATCACGCTGAGCGTTGTAATGGATGGCTCACGACCAACGCTCAAGGTCGAAGACACCGGAATAGGCATTCTTCCGGTAGACTTGCCGAATGTCTTTCAGCGATTTTATCGCGGTGCAAGAGACCAGGACGGACAAAGTGGCGCCGGGCTGGGACTCTCCATTGCAAAATGGATTGCAGATGAGCACGGCGGAGACATCTCGGTTCAATCAGAGCGGGGGCGAGGCACCAGCGTACGCGTTGCATTTCAGCCGCGAGATCGGATTAACGACGTCGCAACGCCGGGTGTGTAATCCTGCCGTAAGGTACTCTGAATAATTTCACTCTCGAACCCGCGGAGCCCCGTTGCTTCGCTTTACGCATCAAGGAGATAGAATGTTCAAATTGATCACGACAACGATCTGCGCTTGCGTTGCGGCAGCAACGTTGTCGGCTCAGACCCCAGCGGCGAAGCCAATGCTGAAAGCGCATCGCGATACGCCGGCGTCCCTCCGCAAAGAAGCGAAGATTTCTGAGAAAACCGCGCGCGCGACTGCGCTCAAGGAAGTTCCAAACGGCAAGATCACGTCGTATGAGATCGAAAGAGAAAACGGCAACCTGATCTGGTCATACGATATCAAGGTTGCGGGCAAGGCCGGGACCGAAGAAATCACGGTGAACGCGCTCACCGGTGCGGTGGTCACGCACGAGCACGAAACGCCGAAGGCCGAGAAGAAGGAAGCGGCGAGCGAAAAGAAGCACTAGCAAGACCAGTCATCGTTTCGGCGAGCTGTCCTTCGGCTCGTCGAAACGATAGACGATCTCCTTTTCCCCTCTTACCATTCCAAATTCCTCACGAGCAATTCGCTCCTGAGTTGCACGGTCGGTTTGAATCGCGGTTGCAAGCGCCCGTAGCGAATCGACATCGTGGGCCAGCGAATCTGTCTCAGCCTTCAGCGTGATCTTTCGCTGCCGCTGTCTCCATAAATCCATCGTGCTGTATTCGCCGCCCTGTATTGCGAACAGGGCTGCGCCCGCAACGATCAGCCAGAAAATTGCGCGGGCCAGCACGGCTGATCAGAGTCCGTAAATGTGGCCGCCTGGAAATTCGGCGACGTCTTCGAGCTGTTCCTCGATTCTAAGAAGCTGATTGTACTTCGCAATTCGATCGCTTCGGCTCGCAGACCCTGTCTTGATCTGGCCCGCACCTGTTGCCACAGCGAGGTCGGCAATAAAAGTGTCTTCGGTCTCGCCGGATCGATGCGAAATGATCGACTGATATCCATTCGCACGGGCCATCTCGATCGCCTCGAGCGTTTCCGTCAGAGTGCCGATCTGATTCAGCTTGATGAGAATTGCATTTGCTACATCTTGCTCGATGCCCTTCCCAAGAAGAACGGTGTTCGTGCAGAAGATGTCATCGCCTACCAGCTGTACTCTGTCGCCGAGGGCGGCGGTCATTTTCGCCCAGCCTGCCCAGTCGCTCTCGGCGAGACCATCCTCGATCGACACGATCGGGTATTCGTCGAGCCACTTCGTATACATCTCAATCATTGCATCGGAGTCTTTGACCCCAGCTCCGCTCTTCTTGAATGTGTACGTCTTGCCTTTGTACAATTCCGACGCGGCTGGATCCAAAGCTATGGCTATCTCTGTCCCTGGCGCATAACCCGCACCTTCGATCGCCTCGACAACCAGCTTCAAGGCGTCTTCATCGGTTCCAAGATCGGGAGCAAAACCGCCTTCGTCGCCAACGCCCGTCGAAAGCTTTCTTTTTACGAGAATTTTTTTCAGCGAGTGAAACACTTCGGTTCCCATGCGCAGTGCGTCCGCAAACGTTTCCGCTCCAACGGGAACGACCATGTACTCCTGGAAGTCCACTGTGTTGGTCGCATGTGCACCGCCGTTGAGAATGTTCATCATCGGCACTGGCAGCACGCGGGCCATCGGGCCACCCAGATAGCGATACAACGGCAGGGACAGGTCGTCAGCAGCAGCTCTGGCAACCGCCATCGAGACAGCAAGGATTGCATTGGCGCCGAGCTTGGCCTTGTTCGGCGTGCCATCGAGCTCGATCATCGCGCGGTCGATCACTATTTGATCTGCCGCGAGAAGGCCATCGAGCGCTGGCGCAATTCGTTCTTCGATCGCCTGCACCGCGAGCTGAACCCCCTTCCCGCCGTACCGATCAGCGTCGCCATCGCGAAGCTCGATCGCCTCACGCTCACCTGTTGACGCGCCGCTTGGAACAGCCGCCCGCCCCATCGCTCCACTTGCCAGTGTTACGTCTGCTTCAACTGTCGGATTGCCGCGACTATCGAGAACTTCGCGGGCACGAATATCTATGATTGTGGACATGAAATAGTGGTTGGTAGACTAAACTTCGGCGGTTAAACGGCTGTCGATTTGTTGCGGGTCGCTTTGGATTCCGTATAACAGCGCGAGCGCGTCTGCAATTTTTCCCCGCACCATTACCGCGAGAGCATCGCGATCGTCGTACCCGAATCCTTCGACAGAAACGGGCTCGAGCAAATGTACATCGACTTTTCCGGGGTGCACCAACAGCGAGCCCTTGCCGATAACCTCGAGCGTTCCATGTGTGAGAACCGGAACAATCGGAACACCAGCTGCGATGGCAAGCACGAAAGGGCCTTTCTTGAACGGGCGAACGGAGTAGTCGTATCCCCGTGTTCCTTCAGGAAACACGATGACGGAATTTCCTTCCTTGATCTGCCGGGCCGCCCCGTCGTAGGCGGCGAACGCGGCCTTCCGGTTCTGCCGCTCGATAGAAATCATTCCGACGGCACGCATCGCTGCACCAAATACGGGAATACCAAAAAGTTCTGCCTTTGCCACGAATTTTGTCCGAAACAAACAACTGGCGAGCGACGGAATGTCGTACCAGCTGATGTGGTTGGACACGAAGACGTGCGGCATCGAAAGATCGATGGCAGAGTCGTTGTGAAGACGCACGGACACGCCAGTCGCGAAGAGCACGATCTTCGACCACCAGCGCGGAGCAAGATCGTAGACAGAGCCGGCCCGGTCGCGCACATGGAAGATCGCCGCGATGATGCATGATCCTCCAATGAAAATCGTGACGAGCGGCGCTGTGATGACGAGAAACAGCGTCGCGAGCAGATAGACTAGAATCATTGGCTCGAAATATCGTGAATCTCGATGCTCATTACGCGTTGCAGGTTTGACATCAATCGGTGAAATGAAAGTAACCAGTCGGAGGATTCACCGACTCACCTCCCTGCGTCAGCACGACTCGAGCGGGGCCGGACGTCACGTCGCCGATCCTCGTCAGACCGATGCGGAACCGCTTCGTGAACTCCAGTGTGTCGAGGTCAGCGGGCGCAGTCACTATCAACTCGTACTCCTCCCCGCTACCGGCTACTTCCAGCGCTGACATTCCGGCCATTGCGGGGACTTCCTCCAGCGCGACCGTGACTACGACGCGACTCGCCGCCGCGAGATGTCCCAGCTCGGCGGCAAGACCGTCCGAAATATCCAGCGCCGCCGAAGCCCCGTTCTCTGAAAGCCACAGGGCCTCGGCGATTCTCGGCACGGGATGAGCAAAGCGAATCCTCGTTTCATCGGAAGGAATTCTCCCAGCCTGAAAATCGCGCAATGCCGAGAGAGGGCCGCCGAGGCGCCCAGTTACATATATGCGGTCGCCGGGTCGTGATGAGGTGCGGAACAAAACATTTCGAACGGTTCCCAGCACGGTGAAGTTCAGGGACAGCTCGCCGCCCGTCGTCATGTCTCCACCAATTATTGGTGCGTCCGCCATTTCGGACGCTTCACCAATTCCATCGGTGATGGCGTCGAGCTCGTCTCGCCATGCCTCTGGCACGGTGAGCGCCGTCAGCATTCCGATCGGCTTGGCTGCCATCGCTGCCAAATCGCTGAGGGCCGCAGCCGCCGCGCGATAACCGATTTCCCTGGCCGCCAGCCACTCTCGGCGAAAGTGAACGTTCTCAACTGATGTGTCCGTGCTCACCACGAGCGAACGCTCGCCGACGGATGTGATAACAGCTGCATCATCTCCGATGCGCCGCGCCCGCGGCCCCCAACGCTCCAGCATCCGACGAATAGCATCAAACTCGGCGCCTTCGCCAAGCGGGGTATGAGGCGAGAAGCGATTCTCTCGCGGCGTTCGCATTTCGATTGCGCGCCGCCGGCGAGATGGATCGTCGGGTGTCATCGGTGTATTGGCAGGCTGGCAATCACCCCGTTGCCAGCAACGCCGGGGCTTTCATTCCAGGCGCGTGGCATTGCGCGAAGAACGTCATCGAGCGTCGTTCCTCTGACGTTGCCGCACAGTTCAGCGGCGCGGCCATGGATGAATGCGGCGCAAGCTGCGGCCTCTGCCGGAGCGTCATCGCTGGCACGCATCTGAAAGAGAAGAGTCGAGACAATTCCGGTTAGTATGTCTCCGCTTCCACCGGTCGCGAGGGCCGCCGTACCAGATGCGCTGACATAACGGTGGCCTCTGGGCGAAAACACGATCGTGGGAGTGCCTTTCAACAGCACAGCCGCGTCGAGTTGTTCTGCGATTGTGATTCCAATCTCGAAGCGATCGCTGAGAACATCGTCCGTGGTCTTTCCGACCAGGCGTGCCATCTCGGCTGGGTGCGGGGTGATCACCGCTTGCCGCCCCTTCAACAATTTTGCGAGAGACGGAATATCGCCCGCGAAAATGTTCAGCGCATCAGCGTCGAGTACCACCGGCCCATTCCACGCGAGCAGGATTTGTTCGACGAGGTCACGCGTTGCCGCAGATTTTCCGAGGCCAGGCCCGATTGCGATGACGTCGCTCGACTCAACGAGCTTCGAAAGGTCGTCGGGGCCCGATGGCCAGTCGCTGAACAGCGCCGCGGGCAATGCCGCATGTACAGCGATTTCGTTGGCAGGGGCAGCAACGACACGGAGTAGTCCAATTCCCGAGCGAAGCGCACCTTCGCCCGAGAGAATTACCGCTCCTGCCATTCCGTGGCCGCCGCCAACAATTGACAGGCGCCCGCGCGTACCCTTGTGTGCGTCAACCGCGATGCGAGGGACAGTTTTCGCAACCCACTTCGCGTCTATGAGCGTCGGAAGCCTGGACAGCGCATCGTCGTCGATGAGGCCGATGTCTACCGCCTCTAAATCGCCACAGTATTCGCGCGCTATCAACGTCCCGCGTTTGAGGGTTCCGAACGAGATGGTGAGATCAGCAGACAATGCACCGTCAGAAGAACCCGTTGTAGCGTTAAGCCCGCTGGGCAGGTCGAGCGCGACCACCTTTGCGCCTTTCGCGCGCAACGAGGCGATGGCACTGATTGCGGCTGCGAAATCACCGGTTGGAGATCCGGTTGAACCGGTGCCGAGCAGCGCATCGACTACTAGCGCTTCCTCGCCTTCCGCATTCTCGATCGTGACACCCGCGCCGAGCGCGA
>JANYKY010000109.1 GCA_025357975.1 Gemmatimonadaceae bacterium | reverse complement strand
TCTGCATCACCGGCACGACCGGAATGTTGCCCCACATCGTATGCGTCAGTGAAGTCGCGGCACTTAAGAGGTCGGGTGCTATCGGCGCGGTCGAAGTGGGGAATTTCTCCCGCTCCCGAGTTGTGAAACTGAAGGCGACTGAAGTGTCGGCAAAGACACGAGCAAGTGTTGCCTGCGTTTCAGCGATGCTCGATGTGGGAACGATGCGGCAGTTGACGTTTGCAGTTGCGAGCTGAGGAAGCGCGTTGTTCGCATGACCGCCGAACAATCGCGTCGCAACGCATGTCGTGCGGAGCATCGACGCGTACTGGGGATTGGCGGACAACGTCCCCGCAGCCGCAGCATCGGTTGGATCAGCGACGATCGCGCGCATCGCTCGAGCCATGTCAGGCTTCTCGACCTTTGCCGTTTGTGCGAAAAACTCTTTCGATACGGGATTGAGCGCGACCGGAAATGCAAATTTACTGAGTCGGACGAGCGCGTTGGCGAGAGAGTAGATGGCGTTGTCGGGACGCGGGACACTGGAATGTCCGCCGGAGTTTCTAACAGTAATCGTGAAATTCTCAGGGACCTTCTCGGCCGCCTGAATCGAATTGAAAAGCGGCGTTACGCTCGCCCCTGAACCGGTGAGCGTACCGCCCCCGCCTTCGTTCAACGCATACTCGGCGTCGATCAAATCCTTGTGGTTCTGGACAAGCCAGTGTGCGCCGTTGTTATCGCCACCTTCTTCAGCGGCGGTCAAAGCGAGAATGATATCGCGGTTGGGTTTCCAGCCTTCGGCTTTGTATTGGAGAAGATTGGTCGCGAAGATCGCGGCCATCGCCTTGTCGTCGGCTGATCCGCGGCCGTAGAAGAACAGGTTGTCTTCCTGGAGCTGGAACGGGTCGCGTGACCAATCAGAGCGCAACGCTGCGACGACGTCGATATGCGCGAGGAGGAGCAACGGTTTCTTCGAATTCGCTCCGCCCGTTCCGTGATAGCGAACGATGAGATTGCCTTTCGTCGAATCGCCGGGCGGAATGAGGACTTGCACATCGGCAGGTGCGAAGCCGGCGTCGAGGAAGCGTTTTGCTAGTTGCCGAGCGGCGCGGGTTGTAGAGCCGACGCTGTCCATCGTGTTGGTGTTGACGAGGTCGGAGTAGACCTCGCGCGCCAATCTTTCGTGCGAAGTAGTTGGCGTGTGTTGAGCGTTGGCAATCTGCGACACGATCAGCAGGAGCACGCCCGCAAGTACGGTAGTCGGATGCAGCAGATGACGGTTTTTACGCATGCCTGTGATCATGAGTTCCAGTGTTGGAGCAGCGCTACCATAACCTGATCACTCCATAAGAGTCGAAGATCTCTTCGTTAGATATTAATGCGAGGTCATATGCCTTGGACTGTGCGATCAACATACGGTCGAACGGATCCTTGTGCGCTCCCCCTAGACGGCCCGCGTGTTGGCCATCCTCCAGCGATATCGGCAGGCCAAGAAAGCCTTGCCGCGAAATCTCGCCGGCAAAGTCGCTCCCGAGCGGTCCGATCGTTGGAAGCTTTCCAAGTCGGTGTTTGGTCGCCACTTCCCAAGCCGATGCCGCGCTTACGAATACGGGATTGTCCTGGTCCTCGATCGCCCATTTTGCGGTTGGTGAAAGCTGTTTGTCGCCCGCGAGCCACCACAAAAGCGCGTGGGTGTCGAGAAGAAGGCGCATCGACTCACTCTCCCCAGCCGGTCAGTTCCTCAGCAGGAAGTGGCTCGAAGAATCTTGTTGGAACTTTCACCTTGCCGCGCAGGGACCCGAACTTTCGCGCTGACTTCGGTTTTTCGACCGCGACAAGTCGCGCGACGGGGTCGTGCCCACGCGCAATTATGATCTCCTCCCCGGCCAAGGCTCGCACTATGAGCTTGGACAGTGATGTTTTTGCAGCGTGCACGGTAATGTAAGTCATTAGCTAAGAACTTAGCTAATGAGACTAATCAGTGCAACGCGCTGCAAGGAGACCGCAAACAGCGACTCAAGGCGGAAGCGGAGGCCCCCCCGGCGTTTCATTAGGAGTCGGGCTTACTAAAGGTCTGGAAACAACGACAATGCTTAATAAAGCAAATGCACTTATTCCTTATTAAGCAAGATTTCCCCCGTTGATGCCTGGGTCCGTCGCCGGCGTCTCTCCATTTCGTCTGCACCAGACGCTTCATGAGAAGCGCGATCGTCGTTGCTCAGTTCCGTGCGTCTCTAACCTTTGCCTTGAGCTCCTCCCACCAGTTGGTGACGACGATGAGCTGCGAAGGAGTGCCCGGAAGCGGTTCAATGAAATAGAAAGCCTTGCCATCCGGGCTCACGGAGTATGCACGGTGCCTGTTGTCATTTACGTAAGAATGAGTCGAGAATAGGGCGTGCTCGCTAACAACCCGAAAATCGCTGGACACGTCGAGTTGCGCGGCCACCAGATCACCCGTTGAGTTTCGATAGTACACTTCGTGGCCGTCGGCAGACCAGACCGGTTCAGATCCGCCGGATTTAGAGATCTGCCATTTAGTGCGCTCCACATCAGGAAAAGGTCGCACGTATACTTCCGCTCGCCCTGACTCGTCTGTACCGAATGCGATCCACCGTCCATCAGGCGAAATCGTCGGCGCGAATTCCTCGGCTTTTGAGTGGATCAAGGGGCGACCGGCCGAATCGTTGACCCCGCGAACATATATGTCACGATTCCCGCCCGAGCCAATTCGGTACACAAGCCATTTCCCATCGTGCGACCATGCTGCTTCGTCAACTCCGCGCAGATTTTGAACGGTGAGTTTCGGCGCGGACCCGCCGTCTGCGGCCACACTGAACACGGTCGGTCTCCCGAGCCGGTCGGTAGTAAAGCTCACTGACTTGCCATCGGCCGTCCACACACAACGATAGGAGTAGGTGCCTTCGCCCGCGAGACGAGTGAATGTGCCCGAAGCCAAATCCTTCATCCACACTTCGGTCCTGGCGTTCACCTCGATTGCGACTGCCAGTTTTCGCCCGTCCGGAGACGCTTCGACATGCTCGAAGTTTCCAGTCCAGTCTGGATCGACGGCGCTCACCGTACCTTCTCGCGTTACCCGGACTATCCGGTTGAGCGGCGTGTAGGCTTCGTACAACAACGTGCCTTCGCGAGACATGCCAATTGCAGCACGTCCCTGACCGCCGAGATGAACGCCGCTGATCATCGTTACAGGCGTGCCCTTGATCTCCGCTCGCCCTTCGTCGAACCTGGTTGCGGTAACGGTTCCATCGGTCTGGAGAATTGCCAGATAGCCCGAGCCATAACTCATCGCGCGAATACCTTTTCCGAGTTCCTTGTGAGCTCCGGTCTTGACGTCGATTGCAGCAATGTCTGGAGCGCCCTTCAGTCGCCAGATCGTCACGATCACAGTCCGCCCTCCGGCAAGCACCTCTGGCCAGAGGTAGAAAAGCTCGTCACGGGCCGAATCGGGCAGAGCAATCACTTCGGCTTTTCCGCCAGCGGAGCGAATGCGTAACAACGCGAGTCGGCCTCTGGAATTGCCAGTGAAGTAGATCCATCCATCATCGCTCCAACTGCCGCCGTTGGCGAACGCTGAATCGAATAGAACCCTTGGTGTGCCGCCTGCCATCGGAGTGATTTTGAGGTCACCTGGAAAACCGGTGAAGAATCCCAGCATTTTGGAATCTTTGGAGAAGAAAGGCGCCCACCCCTGATCGGCTCCTTCGACGGGCTTTGCCTTGAAATCGTTTCGGTCCCGGGCGAGGAGCCCGCCTTCCTCTGATGAATAAATGATTGTCTGGCCGTCAGGAGAAACGCCCGGAGCATCGTTTCCGCCACTGAGGTTATTGCCTTCGAGAAAAACACTGTACCTGCTGATAGGGAGCGCCCGCGCAGGCCGAGTCGACGTCCACACGAGAAGTCCGCCGAGTACGATCGCGAGTCCGGCGACTGCAAGCGTCGCCGTTTTCCAGTGCCGCGCGTCGACGCCGGAATCTCCAGCTGCACCTTGCGTCACATTCGTCGCTGCAAACGAAGTGTCGCCGAGGGCGCGTGAAAATTCAGCGGCGGAAGGAAAGCGGTCAGCAGGCATTTTCTCGAGCGCCTTGAGAACAGCCGCTTCGACGTGCTGCGGAATGAGCTTTCGCTTGGGCACAAGAGCGGCTGGCTCGGTCGTGATGACTTTCGCAACGATCGCCTGCGCAGTCGGCCCTGTGAACGGCGCCTCGCCCGTAAGCATCTCATATGTAACGGCGCCGAGCGAATAGACATCGCTTCTCGCGTCGATGTCGCGCTCACCTGTCGCCTGCTCGGGACTCATGTATTGTGGAGTTCCGAGTGATAAGCCGGTTTGCGTCATACGTCCGCCGCCTGCGTTGGTAACGGCGAGTGCGATTCCGAAATCAGCGACGACCGCCTGGCCGTCGTGCACGAGGATGTTCTCAGGCTTGATATCGCGGTGAATCACACCTTTGCGATGCGCGTAATCGAGAGCGCTTGCTACTTCGCGCGCGAGGCGCACCGCTTCGTCAATTGGAAGCTGGCGCTCGCGATGCAGTCTATCGCGCAGCGATTCTCCATCTACGAACGGCATCACGTAGTAGAGCTGGCCGTCGGCCTGCCCTGAATCGAACAATGGGAGAATGTGCGGATGCTGCAGCGCCGCAGTGACGTGAATCTCCGACAGGAATCTCTCGGCGCCGAGCACGGCGGCGAGCTCCGGATGTACCACTTTGACAGCGACTTTTCGATGGTGCCTTAGATCTTCGGCCAAGTATACCGTTGCCATTCCGCCCTGGCCGAGCTCGCGCTCGATGAGGTACCTGTCGGAAAGTGCTGCGGTGAGTCGGTCGAGCGCGTCAGTCATCCGCGTAAATCCATACTAACGCGGCCACAGTATTGTAAGCCACACAGCAGGACGAGTCCGGTCATCTGAGTTTCCTTGGAGCGGAATGAGTGACGCGCCAGCGACTTCGTCAGGGTGGGGACAATGTGCTGCAGGTGAAGTGGGTACGCCAGCGAGCGTTTTGAGCCCGTGCTATTCCCGGCGATGCCTTTTGGAATCTCTGCTGGCGTTCGATCGTGGTCTCATCTGACGCACAATCAAGAGGGATTGTCTTTTTCCCCGATCGCCCAATTTGCCGTCGGTGAGATCTGTTTGTCGCCGGCGAGCCACCACAGAAATGCGTGAGTGTGGAATTGATGTAGATGGCCGGCCCAAATCACGAAGAACGATCGTATTGCTAGGTCCAGAGAATTGCGGCCTCGTACTGCTCGAGCTTCCGATCGTGCGTAACGAGGATCAGCCGTTCGACGCTGGCCTGGGCGACGAGCATCCGATCGAAGGGATCACTGTGGTGCATCGGCAAACTCTGGACGGCTGCCGCATGTTCGAATCCGATAGCGAGTTCCAGAAACCCGCTGTCCTCGACGCCCAGTTGAAACGATTGTGGCAAACGAACACGCCCGAGGGCAGACTTGATCGCGATCTCCCATGCCGAAGCAGCACTGACGAACACAATGGGAGCCTGGATGATTGCTTTGCGCGCGCTCGCTGACAGCAGTCGACTATTCTGGCGCCACCAGAGAAAGACGTGCGTGTCGAGCAGTAACCCTCCGCTCATTCACCGGCGTTGAAGCTGCCAAGAAGCTCGGCAGGCAGCGGTGCGTCGAAGTCGTCAGATATTCGAACCTTGCCCTGCCACCCGCCCGGACCTCTGCGGCTACCGCGGTTTGCAAGAGGAATCAGCCGAGCCTTGGGCTCGTCTCCTTTGGCGATAATGAACTCTTCGCCGCGTGCAGCGCGCTCGACCAGGCTGGAAAGATGGGTCTTGGCGTCGTAGAGCTTGTAGGTTTTGGCCATAGTTCAATATACGAGCGCCTATTGACTTGGTCAACTTGGTCAAGCTGTCATGTCAAGGTGGGGAACGACTATGAGGCGATCCTGCCACCATGGTAGGTTCCCTCTCTCAGAATCTTGACCATTTGTTCTTAACGCTGGGCAAGCTATCGCGTCCAACATTTATATCGACCGGACGTTTTCCTGACGACATCAGTCTACCGCGTGTTGAACCTTGTGGCCTTGACGGCAGCCGTCGCATGCGGCGGCGCTGGAGGGTCCAACTCGACAGCACCTCCGGCAACGCTGCCGGATACGACCAAGCTCCCGCTTATCGATGCTGCAAGCGCCACCTATCGCGGGTTTCGTGGCGGATTGTACGCTAATGGAAACACCGCCCCATCAGCCCACACAGCTGAGGGTCTGGCACGCGCCGCGAAGATTCGGCCCCTCGACGCGAATGGAAATCCCAGCGCAACCGGGAAGATCGTGTTCATATCGATCGGAATGT
>JANYKY010000050.1 GCA_025357975.1 Gemmatimonadaceae bacterium | reverse complement strand
GTCTGACCATGGTGACACAACAGGCGCAATCGGTGGTGAAGGAGATGGGCTATCTCTCCGACGCTGCGGCCGAGGTCAACGCGCTCTAAATAAAGCCACAAGCCACAAGCCACAAGCCACGAACAAATGGCGCGTAGCCTGGCATAAAGCCTTCAGACTTTCATAAGGATCAATGAAAATCAGCCCGTTGGTTGTGTTTCTTGCTTCCATGATCGCTGTCGCCTGCCGCGATAGCGCGTCGACCCGGGCAGTCAATGTCGTGTCGTCTAGTGCCGCTGTGTCTCATGCTGCGCAGCTCCGCCTTGATTCGTTGCGCTCAGATTCGATTGCGCTCACGAGGATCCCGCATGTTGCGCGGCCGAGAATCGTTCGCGGGTTGTATGTGAACCGGTGGGCCGCACTGGGAGAGAAGATGGGCCAGCTCATTAACGTCGCCCGAACGACGGAAGTGAATGCGCTGGTGATCGACGTCAAGGACGACCGCGGTTTCGTTCTGTACAAGTCCCGTGTACCGCTTGCGATTCAGATCGGCGCCGACACCAATCGCGCGATGTCACATGAGCGACTGCGGTCGATTCTTGATTCGATGACGTCTCACGGCATTTATGCGATCGCAAGGATTGTCGTCGCGAAAGATCCGTTGCTGGCGAGCTCAAAGCTCGACTGGGCCATCAGGCGAAAGGATAATCTCCAGCCCTGGATGGATAAGAATGGAAAGCCGTGGCTCGACCCGCATCATCGCGAGGTCTGGCAATACGCAGCTGATCTTGCGAAGGAGGCATACGACCTCGGCTTCAGCGAAGCGCAATTCGACTACGTGCGCTTTCCCGACGAGAAGCGTCTGGCGAGCGAAGCTGTTTATTCGCTCGCGAACGGACGGGTGCGTGCGCAGGTGATCAGGGAGCAGGTTGGATTTCTGCGCTCACAGTTGAAACCGTCGGGAATGCCAGTAACGATCGATGTATTTGGTCTGACCGCGACGGATACGACGGATATGGGCATCGGGCAGAAATGGGAGATGTTTGCTGATCAGGCGGACGTCGTTCTTCCAATGGTATATCCGTCGCACTTCGCGCCTGGCACTTACAAGCAAGGGAATCCGAACGCGAACCCGTATTCCACGATCGATCACGCGCTGAAAGACATCAAGCGGCGAAGCGCAACGATAAAAAATGTCGCGCAGATCGTTCCATGGTATCAGGATTTTACGCTCGGCCCGCCGCACTACTATGCAGAGCAGGTTCGCGCGCAGAAGAAAGCCGGATACGACAACGGGTTCCAGAGCTGGATACTCTGGAACCCGGGAAGTCGTTACACTCTTGCTGCTCTCGATCCCGAACGCTGATCGAGGTCAGTTGATGACTGCTGGCGCTACTGCTTGCCTTCGCGCTGCTTCATCATCTCTTCGCGGCGCTTTTTCATCGCGCTCACGTTGATGTCGAAAACCTTGCGCTGATCGTCAGTCAGCAGCTCGCGGATTTCATGAGTCTGGTGCTCCTGCAGCTCATTCATCTTCTTGCGTGTCGATTCGTCGGGCGGGCCGGCCTGCTGTCCTTCGGCCGGACGAAGTGCCTGCATTTGCGGGCGATACTTGGCGCGGATTTCTTCGATCTTTGCCTGCTGCGCGACGGTTAAGGTGACGCCTTCGAACAACATCGCCTGCATTCCGCGCCCGCCGCCCTGGCCCTGCTGTCCACCCATCGGAGGCCCACCCATCGGAGGCCCGCCCTGTGCGCTCGCAATCGATGCGCTGGCGCACAACGCGAGTCCGGCAACTGCGTATTTGATCAAACTCATCGAAACTCCTGAAGAAACTGTAGATAGTACCAACCGTGGTACTCGTTCATAAACATGTATACGGATGACACCCAAGAAGCGCTGAACCCTTGTTTGCAGCCTGTTCTGGCGCCCGAAATAGCGCAAAG
This sequence comes from Gemmatimonadaceae bacterium, assembly GCA_025357975.1. GTDB lineage: Bacteria > Gemmatimonadota > Gemmatimonadetes > Gemmatimonadales > Gemmatimonadaceae > UBA4720. The sequence continues at coordinate 4,550 of JANYKY010000050.1, read as the reverse complement.
GAGCCTTAACCGCGATTCAAGTCATTGACACGCAATGACTTGGGGTGGGTGGGCTAGCGCCTAGACCGAAATATGCCGATCTTTTGCGCCACCAAAGAGCCACCGTCCTGACACGATTTTTATTCGGTTGTTTCCCGCGCCGTAGCGAATTCGGGTTGTGACGATCAACTCGGGCCCTTTTCACCGATAATTACATCGAGCGCCGATTGTGACTGCCTCCGGCCCCGCCGATCTGATTTTTCCGCCGCCTGCAGCAAGCGGCGAGACGATGACCTATCCTCTCGGATGGATTCTCGACAATGCGTGCGGTCCGGTCAAATACCGGTCTGCCTGCGAGATCGCCCGATTGTCCGACTCGACCATTCGCGAGATGGAATGGCTTCCATACGCGTTCCGGCCAGCGATTCGCCTGGCTCTGTCCCAGAATGTAGATGGTATCTGGAATCAGTCGATGCTCAACGTTCCTCGGCAACCTTCCGATTTTTCGGGCGTGGGAACGATACCGGCAGTGCGACGGCTTCTGGAATACGGCTGGGATCGCGAGTCACCGCCGCTCGCGCACGCGAGACGCGCGTTGTTTCGACTTCTCGCAGAAGACAACGATCCCGCATACCTCTACGAGCTCGGACCGAAGGCGAAAGACGACGACTCTGTTCGCCGGGGTCGCATGCAGCTTCGCGAAGCAGCCGCGGCGGCGCTCGCACAAGCAGGCTACGAGTCGGATCCACGGCTTCGTGGCGCTGCGCGAAGAATCATGGAGCGTATCGACAATTACCTGAGCTCGCCGCTCGCCGAAAAGCCGTGGAAACGAGTCGGCAATGTGCATGTGCTCGCTGCGGAGGCGTCGCCACCCACGTTCAATGCGCTCGCCATGCTCGCTCACATGCCGATTTTCCGTAACGAGAATTACACAGAGATGGAACGAGTCTACGCTTACATCGCGCAGCCACATCCGCGACAGGATTCCACTCAGATGGTCGGCAACAAGATGATCGACCAGCCTCATTTCGTGCTCGGCGACCGGCTCCCGCACAGAAACGCGGTGGAGGATGATGTTCCGTTTGCACTGATGTGGCTCGAGACGATGGCGAGGCTCGGATTTCTTCGTCGAAATGAAAACTGGATGAAGATGTTCGAGCGCTTCGAGGATGACCGGGATCGCACTGGCGTGTGGCATCCTCATAAGGGATCCTCCGTCCCGGCGACGACAAATTCTCGTGTATGGCCCACGTTTCCTCTTGAAGATTTCTCCGGCGGCGCCCCGAAGGTGACAGCCGATGCATGGGCTGACGTGACTTTCCGCATCGGCCTCATTGGCAAGCTGCTCGGACGAGAGATCAAGGTTATCTAAGGAAGCATTCGATGCTGCTCCCCGGCCGACTGCCGGCCGCGGAGATGTTTCCCGCAGGACAGAAGGATGTCCGCTCGCGCTACATCGATCTCCCATCGGGAATTCGCGTTCGCGTGGTCGAGGCCGGCGCGGATGACGCACCAGTGATCCTCCTCATCCCGGGATGGGCATGTAGCGCATGGGTCTTTCACGACACGATTCTGCCCCTTTCGGATGCGGGCTATCGCGCGGTCGCTGTCGATCTCAAAGGTCACGGCTTATCAGACAAGCCGCAGGAGCCATCGCACTATACGAGCGCCTCGATGCGCGACCACGTAATCGAGATCATCGACGCACTCAGCCCTGAGCCAGTGCGGCTCATCGGTCATTCGATGGGCGGCGCAATTGCCGGAGATGTGGCGGCGTCAGTTCCGAATCGCGTAGCATCTGTCGCATTCGTGGCGCCGGTTGGTTTCGCCGGTGTAGAAGGACTCAGTTTGTTCAAGCTCACGACGAGCAGGTTTATTCTGCCTGTGCTTCCATACCTCGCCAGGCGACGTCTCGTGAGACTGATGCTCGGTATGGTGTACGCGGGCATGCACCCAGTGACGGAAAAGGACGTCGACGAATTCTGGGCACCAACGCAATTCCCGGAGTTCAGCCGAGCGCTGCGCGAGCTGCTCCACAACTTCAGCTGGAAGCAGCCATTTCCGGAACTGTCGATGCCGTGGATCACAATCGTTGGGGAGAAAGATCATTTATCCCGGCCGCGCGACGTCTCCAGATACGCGGGTGTTAACGGAAAGGCACCGACGGTTGTGGTTCCGGGAGTCGGACATGTGGTCTTCGATGAGAATCCCGAGTTGGTGAACGGAACGCTGATGGCGTTCTTCGGTGTCCGTCGATGACACGTATATTTCGCAGACACTAATGCCAAAGACATTGCCGCCAGCTGGGCCAGCTACAAAGAGCGCGACGAAAACCGCGCGCAAGAAAACCACGAAGACCACGAAGGTCACGAAGGCGGTGCCGAGCGCACCCGCCGTGCTTCCGGAGATGGACTCAGGATTCACAGATCTCGGGTTGATGCCGCAACTTCTCGACGCTGTACGGGATGCGGGCTACACTACTCCAACTCCGATTCAGCAGCAGGCGATCCCGCTCGCATTGATGGGTAGGGACCTGATCGGGTTGGCGCAAACAGGCACCGGCAAGACGGCAGGTTTCACTCTTCCCATCATCCAGCGTCTTCTCGAAGGAAGTCACGGCGACGCGCCCGCTTCTGCGCACAGAGTTCGTGCGCTGATTCTGACCCCGACGCGCGAGCTCTGCATTCAAGTCGAGGAAAGCTTCCGGAAGTATGGCAAACACACGGAGCTTCGTGTGCTTCCAGTATTCGGTGGAGTTCCAGTTGAGCCACAGACAAAACAGCTTCGTAAAGGCATTGATGTAGTTGTCGCGACTCCCGGCCGCCTGCTCGATCACATGGAGAGGCAGAACGTCGTCTTTGACGATCTCGAGGTGCTCGTCCTCGACGAAGCAGACCGGATGCTCGACATGGGATTTGCGCCGCAGCTGAATCGTATTGTCGCTGAGGTCCCACGATTTCGACAGACGTTGTTGTTCAGCGCGACGATGCCGCCGGAAGTCGAAGCACTCGCGCGAAAGTATCTGAGGAAACCGATCGTCGTTCAGGTCGGGCGAAGGTCATCGGCAGCAAGCACGGTAACCCACGCAGTTTATCCAGTTCCACGGGATCGAAAGACCGAGCTCCTGGCAGAGCTCCTCAAGGAAAAAGGAATGGATTCTGTGCTGATCTTTTCCCGCACGAAGCACGGCGCTGACAAGGTCGTCCGGCATCTCGAGGGCAAGGGGATCAGCGCCACGGCGATGCATGCTGACAAATCGCAGGCAGAGCGCATGCGCGCGCTCGAGGATTTCAAGCAGGGTAAAGTCAGAGTACTTGTTGCAACAGACATCGCCCAGAGGGGCCTCGACGTTTCGGGAATCAGTCACGTGATCAACTACGATGTTCCGCAGCAGCCGGAGGATTACGTCCACCGCATCGGCAGAACGGGGAGGGCGGCCGCGAGTGGAGATGCGTTCACGTTCATGGCGCCCGATGAAATCGCAATGGTGCGCTCGATCGAGCGAATAATCGGAGAGGCAATTCCGCGAATCTCAGTTCCCGGTTATGACTTCGGGTCGAAGGAAGGCGAGGGCAACGAGACTGAAGTCCGCTCAGCGCCGGTGACAATGAACAGAGGGCGGCGCCGCTAGCGCCTCACCCGTCCGAGCCGTGATACATATATGGTATCCGCAGCCCGGCCCCGACTCAGAGTCATTGTAAAATTCGCGGCACCGTAGCCTACTCCAATCGGAGAATAGGTGATCGAACTCCTGTTGGTGCCAATGCTCACCCCGTGGGCCGCACCCAGATCTCGCTCGACGACGATCTGGCCTGACGATCTTACGGACATGGTCCGAGCCAGAGGGTCGATGTCCAAAGACGTCTGGGTACTGTTGGCAATTGCGTACTGGCGCGCGAGCGAGAACATCGACAGGGCTTCAGTTACGGCGCCTCTCACTTCGATTCCGTCGATGAAGCGTGCAGCTCGTGGAATCGTAATTGTCGCGAGGATGGCGCTGATTGCGAGCACGATAACTACTTCTATTATGGTAAAGCCTGCGCGATTGGGCATCGGACGCCGGGTTGCGGGTGCGTCGTCAGGCTAGCTATCGCACGTTCGTAGGCGTCATCAGTTCAGGGATCATGTCAGCATTTCATTTTGCCAACGGCGTAGCTTCCCGCTACATCTCCGGCGGCCGCGGAGGATAGAATTGTTAGTGTCACCCAAACGAGAGACCTGTCATGAATATCTCGATCGAATACTGCACCCTTTGAAGCTATGAGCCCCGAGCCGCCGGTCTGGCGGCTGAGATTCGAAAGGAATTCCCTGATGCGAAGGTCGACCTTCTACCTTCGCGCGGAGGGCGGTTCGAAGTGCTGAAAGACGGCATTCCGGTGTATGAGAAATCAAAGACCGGAAGACATGCAGCGCCGGGCGAGGTGCTTGGCCTGCTGCACGAATCCACCACGTGAGACAGACGTCCGAAGTTTCTGGAATGGTGTCCTAAACTGATGACAACGCCGGCCCAAAGACCCCGCCTGATGAATGCTGCAAATCGTTGCGCTACATAGACATACGTGCGCTGGCCA
>JANYKY010000005.1 GCA_025357975.1 Gemmatimonadaceae bacterium | reverse complement strand
TCTCGCCGAGCGATGGCCGACTTCCCCGTTGCCGATGTTGCTGCGGCCGCTCTCGAACATTTTTTTCTTGAAGGTGGTCGCCCAGTCGGTCAACCGTACCGGCTCCTTCCGATGTACAAGCATCACGTTAGACGAGAACGGCAACAACTCACCATGCTTGCCAATTTCGTTGAAGTCTGGCTCGCAAAAGAGGGACATAACGGAGTCGTCGGATTGAACCTGCTGACAAAAGTCCAGATGCCGACACTGGCGTCGCTTTACGGCGCAATGCTCGCTGGCGTCGACTACATCCTCATGGGCGCAGGCATACCGCGCGAAATTCCGGGCGCGCTCGACGCATTGTCGCAACATCGGGTTGCTTCACTACGCTTCGATGTCGAAGCGCCAACGGGAACTGAGGCGCTCCAGCTCACGTTGGAGCCAAGTGAGTTGGGCGCGGATACGGCTGTCCCACTGCACCGCCCAGCGTTTCTTCCGATCATCTCCGCCAGCTCGCTAGCGACTACTCTCGCACGCAAGGCGAACGGATCGGTGGAAGGATTCATTGTCGAAGCTCCAACAGCAGGCGGTCACAATGCGCCGCCGAGAGGGGAGGCGCGTTTCAATGATCGAGGAGAGCCACTCTACGGAGATCGCGACATAGTTGATCTTGGAAAGCTTCGCGATCTGGGATTGCCTTTCTGGCTCGCTGGAGGTGCGGGGTCACCGGCAAAGCTGACGGAAGCGCTTGCTGCCGGCGCGACCGGCATCCAGGTCGGGACATTATTCGCCTTTTGCGAGGAGTCGGGATTTGCCGACCATCTCAAGCGCGAAGTGCTCGACCACGCGGTACGCGGCGATATCGAAGTGGTTACTGATCCGCGCGCTTCTCCCACCGGGTATCCCTTCAAGGTTGTGAGCTGGGCAGGTGATGAGACGTCTACCCGTACGCGCGAGCGAAAGTGCGATCTTGGCTACCTCCGCATCGCGTACGGGCGGGAAGACGGCCGGGTCGGGTACCGCTGCGCGGCCGAACCTGTTGCAGACTATGTAAGAAAAGGGGGTCTGGAGAGCAATACAATCGGCCGTCGCTGCCTATGCAACGCTCTCACCTCGAACATCGGACAGGCGCAAGTGCGAGAGGGCGCAGATGATGAACCACCCCTCCTGACGAGTGGTGACGATCTCGTGTCAATTACAACGTTCCTTCGCAAACGTACCGAGTACACCGCCGACGACGTTGTTGACTACCTGCTCGGCATCACTTTCCCTGCGTCCACTGGCTATTGGCTTGAGGGGGCACTCGCCTGATCACCCGGAGAGACTAGACTCCACGCATGCATTCACTCGTTCGTCGTTACCTGAAAACCGCCATTCTCTATCTGGGGATCGGCCTCGTGATCGGTGGCTGGATGATCGTGGAGCGAGAGCTCAATGGTGTATACGCCTCGCCATACGTCGTAAGCGCTCACACGCACGCGATTCTCGTTGGATTCATCATGATGATGATCCTCGGAGTTGCTCTCTGGCTTTTTCCGCGACCCGAAAAAAGCGACGTGCGTTACCAGCCACGAGTGGCGGAGACGGCGTACTGGCTTCTCGCGCTGGGAACTGGCGCGCGAATTATCGCCGAGCTCTTCCGCGTTCTCTCAGCGTCGATTCTTCTGCGCTGGATCGTGATCCTTTCTTCCTTTGCGCAGATTGCGGGTATCGGTTTGTTCTTCTACACGATGTGGTCACGCATTCGCCCTGCGGGAAGCCAGAAAAGAGAAGAGCAGGGCGAGCGTTTCTGACCCTAGGCGATTGCCTGCTTCACCGGGAGGACTTTCCGCGGTTGGGTTTTGGACAAGGCCACGCGTGCTTGCGCCAGGTCAATCGTGCGCCAGATGTTGACTATAAAGCAGAACGCTCCGCTCGCAGCCATGCTGCCTCCAGCGACGAGCGTCACACGTCCGATTTGAGGCAACGACGGAAGAAGGAAGAAACCAGCCACCATCAGTGCAAGACCCGTATTTGCCAGCCACCAGTGGATCATGCCGAGCTGCGGCCAGCGAAGTGGCGCCCCGGCCACTCTTGGCAGAACGTGATATCCGACTCCGAAAATCATCATCGTCACGAACCCCAGAAGGTTCATGTGCACGTGAGCCGGCCTGTACACGATCCAGACCGGATGCGCCGCCATCGCTACGCCCAGGACGACGCCACCGCCGAGCCACGCCAGGCTCGACTTGATAAACCAGTGAACGAAGCGATCCATTTCTCTACTTCTCGTCAACCTTGAGGTGGCCTTTCATTCCGAGCGCAGCGTGCGGATCGCATTGGAAGTAGTACTTTCCTTCAGCAAAATTCACGGGCATGTCATAAGTCTGGCCGGGAAGCTGCAGCAGGTCACTCGCTGGAGGAAGCCCGGTCTTCACCGTGTTTGAATCAGGCAGGAAGTGAACGTTGTGCACTCCCGACTTTAGCGTGAATCTGACGACGTCGCCCTGCTTGGCGTGGACATCGTTGGGCTTGAAATAATTCCCGACGGCGTCGGAATAGAGCTCCACCCTCACGGTATCTCCGGTTGGTTTGGCTCCGCCGGCCGCGGTGGCGTGTTCGCCCGCTTCGCCTGCTTTTTCGGCAGGTTCCTTAGTCTCCGATTTGCACGCGACACCCGCGGCTACCGACAACAGGGCGATCACTCGCAACGCACTTTGCGTGTTGTATTTCATCATTTCCTCTTTGGACTGGATTTGGCCTTCCGCCGCGAATGACGCGGCAGCCGGCGGTGAGATCAGAAGTCTTTGCGCCTGAAGGCGAGAAACCCTGATGAAAGGGGCAGCGCTATCCACACCGCCATGGCCGTAACGATGGTGGCGACACCAGCTGCATCGCCGAAGAAGCTGCGGAATACCGCTCCGGTG
>JANYKY010000034.1 GCA_025357975.1 Gemmatimonadaceae bacterium | reverse complement strand
TTCATCGTAAAATCGCGACGGGAGAGGTCTTCTTCGATTGAATCCGCGAAGCTGACGACCGCGTGGCGTCCATCGGTCTCGACGTCGCGCCGAAAGGTCGTCACTTCATGCAGTACATCCCGCTCATCGAGCACTCCGATTGTGCCGAAGTCTATTCCGATCGGAACGGTTCGGGGAAAAAGTTTCCTTACCTGATTCGGTCTGGCGGCGGTTGCCAGATCCCAGTCGAGATTGGGATGCCCGAGCAGGTAATCACGAATGGCGCCGCCCACAAACCACGTTTCGAATCCCGCTTTTTCAAGGGTCTTCGCGATTTTGCGAATCTCTGCAGTCGGCTCGAGACCGCGGACGAGCTCACGACTCATTGAACATCTTGCGGAGCTCATCGACATCGAGCCCGGCGCCAAGGCCGAGCATGAGGTCAATTCTCGCCTGCTGCGCGCGCCTTGATCCGCCGAAAATTACCCCGAGGTCTTCGAGGCGCCGGCCGCCACCTTCGTAACCGTAGGTATGACCGACCCGTCCACCCTGCGTGCGCGACGTCAGCACAACCGGTTTACCGTCGGCAATCCACCGTTCGATTCCAGGAACGACGTCGGGAGGAACATTGCCTCTTCCCATTGCGGCGATCACAACTCCGCGCGCTTTCTCACGCGATGCATCGAGCAATCGCGAGTCACTACCTGCAGCCATGAAGATGATGTCCACTGGCGTCGCGAGCTCGGCCGGTTGCAGAAGCGGTGGGTACTGCGGAATTTCGCGTGAAAGAATCAGCTCGCCCTCATCGAGCACACCGAGGGGGCCGAGGCCCGGACTTTCGAATGCGTCGAGCAGGTGAGTGTTGGTCTTTGTCGCTTCGAGTGCCGAGAATATCTGTCCCGTCATCACCACCATCGATCCAAATCCGCGTGTTGCTTCGCTTGCTGCTACGTGCACCGCTTCAAGCAGATTCGCCGGCCCGTCCCAGCCCAGGTCGCTCATCGTTCGCATTGCACCGGTGAACACAATTGGTTTGTCCGCCGATACTGATCGCGCCACGAGATATGCCGACTCCTCGAGCGTATCTGTGCCATGCGTAACGACGACGCCAACAACTTCCGGCCGGCCGAGGTGTTGCTGGATTCTCGCGCGCAGTGCCCACATGCGTTCGACAGTGATGTGTGGACCGGGGTATGATCCCCATTCCTCAGTCTCTACGCCGGTAACCGCGTTGATGCCGCGCGTGGCCTGCAAAATTTCTTTTGATGTCAACGACGGTGCAGCTCCGGTTCCTCCCGGATCACTGCGCATCGCGATTGTGCCTCCGGTGAACAGAATGACGATCACTCGGAGCCGCGCGCGATGCGCTGTATTGCCTCGGTAGCTGTCTCGTCCATCGTCGCGCACTCTTCAGCGGCCGCTTCCATCGCATAAGTGATCAATGCGTCCGCAGCGAGCAAATCGAGCGCACCATCGCGATCAGTGAGTGCTTCACGCAGCGTACTGACTCCGCGATCGAGTAGGATGTCAGCGCTCATCGTGCCGTCCAGCGCCGCTTCACCGATAATGGCGCTGAGCCGGTCGACGAGTTGCGGCGGCGCGGCTGGCGTGCGCGACGCAAGCCATACGCGAAGGGTCGCGGCGGAGCTCGGCTCGCTCAACTGGTGAGCTGGTTGCGGATTACTTCTGGAACCGCTGCGAGCGCGTCGGGCAATCGCCCGGCGTCAGGAATTCCTGCCTGCGCCATATGCGGCTTTCCGCCGCCACGTCCTCCGGCAATCGCTGCCACTTCGCGAATGATTGCGTCCGCACGGAGGCCGCGAGCTCGCAGGTCGTCGGTAACGACCGCTAAGAGAGAGTTTTTGCCATCGTCGAACGATGCCGCAAGCACGGCGACGCCGCTCTCCATTTTTTCACGAAGCGCATCACCCATTGCCTGAAGCGACTTCATTTCAGGCGCGCCGATGGTGGCGGTCACAACGCGTACCCCATCTACTGATGTCGCGGAGTCGATGAGTTTCTGCACGTTTGTGGAACCTCCCTCACGCAGCGCTTCTTCAAGACGGCGCTCGAGAGTGCGGTGCTCGTCGAGAACAGCGTGGAGCCGCTTGACGACTGCGTTGGGAGATGCGCGAAGCAGATCAGTCACTTCAGACAATGTCCGCTGCTTGTCGCGCGTTGCCTGGTACGCGCGCGGGCCGGTGAGAGCTTCCACTCGTCTAACGCCAGCGGCGACGCCGGTTTCACTGGCGATTTGAAACAGGCCGATCTCCGATGTATTTCGTACATGGGTCCCGCCGCAC
>JANYKY010000020.1 GCA_025357975.1 Gemmatimonadaceae bacterium | reverse complement strand
ACGACGTTCTACTTCGTCAACGATGGTCCGGAGAGTGCCCTAGAGCGGGCTCGGGAATCTGCGGGCAGTCGCGACGTTCGCATTTCGGGCGGCGCAACCGCGATCCAGCAATACTTGAATCTCGGGGTCATCGACGAACTGGAAATTGCATTGGCGCCTGTGCTCTTCGGCGGTGGAAGACGTCTCTTCGAGAATCAGCAGGGACCGGTTCCGAAGTTTCGAGTCGAGAGGGTGCTCGACACTCCAGTTGCAACACACTTGCGGTACGTGCGTGAGTAGAAGGACCCGACTCAGATGAACTGCCTACTGATATCACTCAGGTTCGACGCACCGAGAACGCTGATTCAGATTCTATACGGAACGCGTATGCCTGGGTGATTGTTGGGAAAGTCGCGCGTGTTGCGCGTGACGAGCAAGAGACCGAGATGTTGAGCCGTCGCCCAGATGATCGCGTCGGGAAGCCTGATCTTGTTTTTTCTTCGAAGATCGACCGCGCGTTCCGCGACTCCTTCATCGACCGGATAGACATGAAACCGGCGAAGGAATTCCCTTATCTCCGATTCTTCATCGCCATCCGCAACGCCGACGAGAATTTCCATCCATGAGACGACGCTGATGTAGAGCGTGTCGAACGATTCGAGCTCGTCCTTTGCTTCGCGTGACCCGTTCAGGTAGTCGATAAGGACGTTGGTATCGAAGACGGCGTTCACTTGCTCCATTCTCCGCGCAAGTCGTCTTCGTATCCGGTGGCATCCACGTTTCTGGATTTCCAGATTCCAAAAGCTGCGTCGGCTCGCGAGCTCCTGCGCTTCTCCGCGTACTCAGTCATCGCCCTCCGCACCACCTCTGCCCGCGAAACCTTGTCCCGTTCCGCGAGAGTGTCGATCTCGTCCAGGAGAGGGGTGGGAATATCAATGATTGTTCTCATGTGTGATAACATGCCGCGTTATCATATATCAACACAATGGTCGGGTGGGAAGTTAACTCCCTCAAGGAGCGCCTTAGAGATCAAAACTTGCCTGTGAGGCCGACCGTAAAGAATTGACAGTTGACAGTATCGGTGTCATATTAGAGAATGTTCAGTCCCCTTCAACCGGAACCGATCGACCTCCTGGCGCTCAGCGACAAAGCGAAAGTGAGCCCGCGGACTATCCGCTTTTACATCCAGCAGGGCCTAATACCAGCTCCGGAAGCTCGGGGACCCGGCGCCCATTATCTACCCGAGCATGTCGATCGCCTTCGCCTCATCAAGCTTCTTCAGCGCGAGCATCTGCCCCTGTCGGAGATTCGGCGGCGGATTGAAAAACTTCCGCCCGAAGAAATAAAAAAGATTCTCGAATCTGAGCGCGAACCTGCGCCGAGCTCTGCTAGCGAATACGTGCGACGAGTGTTGTCAGAGGGTGCTGCTACAATGAAGGTATCGGCGCCGCAGAGCTCGATCATGCGCGAACCTCGGCCGCCAAAACCACCGGCAGTAACTCGTTCGCAATGGGAGCACTTCACGCTCGCGCCGGACGTCGAGCTTCACGTAAGGAGACCAGGAACGCGGGAAAACAATCGCAGGGTCGAGCGCCTTCTCGAGGCCGCTCGCGAAATATTCAACGAGGATTCTCCATGACGCTTTCCATCAGCACCGACAGACAACTCATCAGAGCCGCCGCGCGCAGCAACCGATACGTGCTGCTGAGCTTTACAGCACCGCAGGCTCCGCGCGCAGCGAATCGCAGACAAGTCAACGTTGCATTCGTTCTCGATCGCTCGGGCTCGATGTCGGGCGAGAACAAATTTCCGCTTGCGCGTCAAGCGATCGAGCAGTCGCTCCGCATGCTGCGCCCGGAAGATCGTTTCTCGCTCGTAGTGTACGACCAGACTGTCGACATACTCGCGCGGTCCACGAGCGCAACTCCAAGCGCAATCAGGCAGGCGCTCGACGCACTGTCGACAATCGCCCCACGCGGCAGCACCGATCTTTGCTCGGGTTGGATGCGCGGCTGCGAGCAGGTGTCGGAGTCTGTCGACGAGGAGCGGACGAGCCGAGTGTTGCTGTTGACCGACGGGCTGGCGAATCACGGGGTGCAGGATCGTGAGACTCTTGCTCGTCACGCATCTGAGCTGCGGCAGCGAGGAGTCTCGACGTCGACGTTTGGAGTCGGCCTGGATTTCGACGAGCGATTGCTGCGCGACATGGCGCATGAAGGCGGTGGCAATTTCTATTTCCTCGAAAACGCTGTACAGATTCCGGATCTGATTACAAGTGAGCTTGGTGAAGCGCTCGAGGTCGTGATTCCGCACGCAGCGATCGAGCTCGATTTTTCTTGTCCCGCGGTTACTGAAGTGCTGAACCGCTTCCGATCATCGACGAATACTGATGGCGTGCTTCGCATTGAGCTTGGCGACGTCGTCTCGGCCCAGGAAGTTGAGGTTCTCGTTCGCGTGACTTTCCCGGTTCGAGAAGCG
>JANYKY010000019.1 GCA_025357975.1 Gemmatimonadaceae bacterium | reverse complement strand
GGTGGAGACGGCGTAAGGAAACAAATCGTACTCGATTGCCGGTGCGATTCGGGCCGAGCGTTTCATGTTGAGGAATGTTGACGACGAGAGCGATGCCCTCTCGCCGGCGGACCAATGATCGCTGAGACTTTTTACGCCGAGGTGACTGAATCCATATGAGCGCGAATAGCTCGCGAGCTCGTTGCCCTCACCGAGCGTGAACTTGCTTTCTGAATACCTGATGTTCGCCGCATTCTGGACTTTCCAGTTCTTTGTGATGCGGTTGGCCGACATGGTGCCATTGAGGTTGGCGAAATGCTGGGAAGACTCACCGCTGAAATTTCCGCTCGCCCGGGTTTGAAAAACCCAGTAGTTCCACGGGTCGCGCGCTCGTTCCGTCGTGCCTGGCGTCGTCGAGGACACGGGCAACACCGAGATCTGAATGCGATCGGCCGATTGTGTTTTTGCAAGGTATCTGACGAGTCCGAGCTTGAGCGTCTGGGCGATGCCTTTGCGACGATCGTCGACGCTCGACGATTGCGGCGAGATGTATGTAAGCGTGTCAGAAACACCGGCGAACTTGCGTAAGCCAATAAAAGTCAGAGTGTGCTCGATTCCTCCACTACCGGTGGACTGAGTGCTGACGAGAATGTGCAGAGACGCGGCCGTACGATCGCGAACGTAATCGACGTACGGAATCTCCGTGCGCAGATAATCGAAGTCGCACCCTGAAGCTTCGCAGTCCAGAAAAACGCGAAGCGGCTCCGCCGGCGCACTCCGCAATTGCGAAGATGCTGGACTACCCCACAACGACATACCAACGATCACGAGCGCGCACGTAGCGAGGATCCGCATGCCTGTTCCCTGTCCAGGTGAAGCCAGCCAACCCGGTCGCGAAGATAGGCCCTGAAGTGCGCGGTTCCGCGTTAGGGTTTCATTAAGAGCGGCATGCCGGCGGCTTCAGAACGTCGCGCGTGACCGGTGTCTTAGGATACCTTTGACTCATGCCGCGGAATTATTCCTGGAGCGAGCTCAAAGTTGGAATGGTTGCCGTAGCGGGAATCGTCGCCCTCGCTTTGGGGGTTCTGTTATTCGCCCGCGTCGGCGCACTCCATGGCAACAAGAGCAGGATCGTCATCCTCACCGATCATGCGCCCGGAGTGCTGCCAGGTACTGAAGTATGGCTGGCCGGCGAGCGGATTGGACTTGTGGACAAGATTGAATTCCGCCCGATTTCAGCAGACACATCGCGGCGCGTTGCAATCCACGCCACCATTCTCGAGTCGTTCATGCCGCAGGTCCGCAAGAACGCACATGCTGATATCCGACCCGGCGGCAACCTGATTGGAAGCCCCGTCGTCTACATCTCTTCGGGCACCCCCAGGAATCCGCCCGCCAGGGATGGCGACACCATTTCCACCAAGTCTGTCGGCGTCATCAAGGATGTGGGCGAGAATGTAACTCAGCTCGTCTCGCGACTCACCGTTCTCGCGGATTCAGGAAGTAAAGCACTTGCACTGCTCAATTCGGAAGCCGGCGCAGCGGGCGCCTTCACGCGCGGCGGGCTGCCGCGAATTGCCAGCGTTTCGGGAAGCATGTCAGCAATAATGAGCAAGGCAAGCAAGGGCAACGGAAGCGCGGGCCTTCTGGCGCGTGGCGACATCGGGCTGAGGTTGCGACGCGTCCTTTCGGCGAAGGATTCTCTTACGTCGATGCTGAACTCAGGCAACGGAAACATTGGCCGATTCCGGCGCGACTCAACCCTTGGCCCGACCATCGCTCATATGAAAAGCGAGGTTGACTCACTTCGCGGTTTGATGTCCGGCTCGAGTCTCACCAAAGTCCGCACGGACACCGCCCTCACCTCACAGCTCCGCATCGTGCGCGCGCAACTCGACTCACTGATGACCGACATCAAGAAGCATCCGCGAAAATACTTGTAGTGCGTGCATGAGCTTGACCACGTTTCGAGCTGCCGTTAGGTTCGCAGCATAACGGCTTCGGCTGTCCCACCAACACCGATCATCAAAGAGCCGCCTCTCCGGCGATTCTCTTCTCTTCAAAACAACCCGGCGTTCATGTTACGCCACTCTTCCCGCCGCTCCCCTTCCACAACACGCGTTCACCAGTGGATATCGCAGAACTAAAGCGCAAATCTGTCGGCGAGCTCCAAGACATGGCCGAGGGTCTCAAGATCCCGGAGACGTCTACAGCTACCAAGCCGGAGCTCATTTTTCGAATCGAGCAGAATCTGCTGGATTCGAACGTGGCGCTTCATGGTGAAGGTGTTCTTGAAATTCTCCCGGAAGGCTACGGATTTCTCCGGAGTCAGGACTACAGCTATCTCGCCGGGCCGGACGACATCTACGCATCGCCGTCGCAGATAAAACGGTTTGGATTGCTTACGGGCGACATGGTGCGCGGACAAGTGCGTCCGCCCAAAGCGTGGGAGCGATACCTCGCACTGCTGAAGGTCGAGAGTGTCAACGAGCAGGATCCCGACGCTGCCAAGACTCGCGTTCCATTCGACAATCTCCGGCCTCGCTATCCCGACACGCGCCTTCGTCTCGAATCAAAAGATGGCGATCTCTCGATGCGCGTCGTCGACATCTTTGCCCCCATCGGCAAGGGCCAGCGTGGAATCATCGTGTCACCGCCGCGCGCCGGAAAGACGATTCTTCTCGAGAAGATCGCCAACTCCATCTCTGAAAATCATCCAGAAGTAACGATCATCGTGTTGCTCATCGATGAACGGCCTGAAGAAGTCACTGAGATGGTGCGCAACATGAAGCGCGCCGAGGTGATCAGCTCGACGTTCGATGAGGGCGCAGCGCGTCACGTGCAGGTCGCTGACATGGTCCTCGAAAAAGCAAAGAGGCTGGTCGAGAGCGGCAAGGATGTCGTCATCCTTCTCGATTCGCTCACGCGTTTTGCGCGCGCCCACAACGCCGTCGCTCCGCAGTCTGGTAAGATTCTTTCAGGTGGAGTGGACGCTGGTGGTCTCTACAAGCCAAAGCGATTCTTCGGCAGCGCGAGAAAAATCGATGGCGGCGGATCGCTCACGATCATTGCAACCGCGTTAACCGAGACAGGCTCGCGCATGGACGACGTGATCTTCGAAGAATTCAAGGGCACGGGTAACATGGAGCTGGTACTCGATCGCAAGATCGCCGACCGCCGGGTCTTCCCTGCTGTCGACATACTCAAGTCCGGCACCAGAAAAGAAGAGCTCCTGCTCACTCAGTCGGAGATCAATCGCGTTACCCTGCTGCGCCAGTTCCTTGCCGATATGCCCGAAGCGGAGGCAGTCGAATTCCTCTTGAGGCAGATGAAGAAATCCAAAAACAACGCTGAGTTCTTTCAGCAGATGGCGCAGGGTGGAGCATGAACGCGGGGCTCGCAAGATTTCTTGCTGTGGACTACGGCGAGAAGCGTGTTGGTCTGGCGATTGCCGACACGATTGGAATGATTGCGTCACCCGCCGGCTTCATCGCGAGACGCGCGGGAAAGCGCGCGCCCATCGCGGAGATTATGCGCCGCGCCGAGGCACTCGAAGCGCGCGGATTCATTGTTGGACTTCCTCTCGATGGCAGTGGAAACGAGACGGAGTGGACGGCTGAGGTACGCAGGGTGGGCGACGAGCTTGGCAAGCGAACAAATCTTCCAGTGCGTTTTCTCGACGAGCGATACACAACGTCCGCATCCCTGAGGACAATTCGCGAGATGAATGGCTCAACGCGCGGAAGAAAGGGAGATGTCGATGCGATGGCAGCAGCAGTGCTGTTGCAGCATGCACTGAACGTTTCGGGATGAAAAACGCGGTCTGGCTGGCGCTCGTGGCGTTACTCTGCGCGTGCGGCTCGACACCTCAGGGCGTACCGATTCGCATAATTATTCCACGAGGGTCGAGCTTCGCTGTCGCGACGGATTCGTTGAAACATGCCGGCCTGGTAAGCTCGCCATTCTTCTTTCGGCTTTACGCCCGTTTCAAGAAGGAAGACAGAAACATCAAGCCGGGCACGTACCTGCTGAAACGTGAAACGCCCTGGTCGGACATCGTCAGCGCGCTGAATGGTGGTCATGGGCTGGTCAACACCGTCACGATACCAGAAGGCTTTGCGCTGACTCAGATAGTTCCCCTTCTCTCCGAAGCGCTGAAGGTGCCGGTGGATTCAGTTAACGCTGCCGTCAGGGATTCCGCGATGCTCGCTCGCGTTGGCGCTTCGGCCGGTACTCTCGAAGGATTTGTATTTCCTGACACATATGCATTTCCTGTCGGCACCACGGCGCGCGCTGCCGTGCTTGAAATGATCAAGCGGTTCGAGCGCGAGTGGAAGCCGGAGTGGAATCAGCAGCTCGACAGCGTTGGCCTCGACCGGAACAAGGCGGTCACTCTCGCATCCATCATCGAAAAAGAAGCGAGACGGCCGGAAGAGAGGCCTGTCATCGCCGCAGTGTATCTCAACAGGATCAAGGCGGGCATGCTGTTGCAAGCCGATCCGACGGTTCAATTCGCTCTCGGGCGTCACACGCCGCGCGTTTTCTTCAAGGATCTCGAAGTCGATTCGCCATACAATACCTACAAGTATCCCGGTCTGCCTCCCGGTCCAATTGCTTCACCCGGAGGTCCAAGCCTCGCTGCCGCGCTGCATCCGGCTAAAGTGGACTATCTCTATTTCGTCGCAGCCCCCGACGGGCATCATGAATTCCGCAAGACACTCTCCGAGCACGAAGAAGCGAAGAAAGAAGTTAGGGCCAGGTCGCCTTGATCGACCCGTCGGTGCTGAGGATCATCGCGATCACGGATAATGTTCGTGACGGGCAAACCGGACTCATCGCACGTGCTTCAGCAGCGGTGCGCGGCGGTGCTACTTGTGTTCAGCTTCGTCTCAAGGATGTTGCTGCGCGGGACCTCGTAAGTATTG
>JANYKY010000017.1 GCA_025357975.1 Gemmatimonadaceae bacterium | reverse complement strand
GCGCACCGGCAGCGGGGCACCGAAAACAGAAAACGGACACGGACAGCGGAAGGCGGACGGCGGGGCGGTTTTGTCTATTCGACAGGCTCGGGGGTGGGGAGCGGAACAGCGAGCATCTGGGATGCGGCCTGGTCAGCGTACCGCAGAACTTTCCCGGAGTAAGTATGGCACTGCGGGGTGTTAGTCCCGCGAACGCAGCCATTGTAGTTGAGCAGCGCCTTTTCAAGGGACGGAGCGCGGCGAATGTAGTCGGCAAGAATCGATGTCCCGTAGCAGATATTAGACGCAATATCGGCGAGATCGTTCGACGTGCATCCCTTCCATTTCCCAGCGTGAAAGGGCATCACCTGCATGAGCCCGCGGGCGCTGACGTTGCTTCGGGCCTGAGGGTCGAGCTTCGCGTTCTCCGTCAGCAGAATTCCGATGAGAAGGGACGGCGAAAGGTTCTTCTTCGTGCCTTCGTCAATGAGAGCTTGGGCGATCGTGTTCGCACGAGCCGTGTCTTTGGTGTAACGGCGCAGGACGCTCGAAACACGAAATACCTGCTCGCTCAGCGGCGGAGCTGCCGCGACAAGGGACGGAGGCAACTGGAGCAAGGCCCCCGGATTGACGTATTTTGGCTTCTGCTGCTTGATGGTCCAGACGGTCCCCGCAACCAGCAGAATAGCTGCCGCTATCCCGTGGGCAACGCCTTTAAGTACCCCTTGCCAGGGCTTGAGCGGCGGTCGCTCGACCGACCGGCGACGAACATTGGTATAGACGTTCCCCGACGACTGGCGCCGGTCTTCGGGAGCTGGGGTAGCAACCTCATCCTCTCCCTGACCGACGTCCACGGGGGTAGTCATAACCGTTTGTATCTGCACCCTGTGTGCCATATGAGGGTACGGAGATTGCCCTTGCTTTTTTGAACCTATACACGGACTAAATGAGAGAATCGGAGGGACTTTACCGTTGGTTCCGCGCTGTAAAAAGGGCGATCATCGGGCTCTTTATCGTAGTCGTCGGAATCATGGTGATCGGGTACGCCGTCTTCATGCGACGAGTCGATGCGCGCGGAGCATGGGAAGCGGCAGCCCGCGAGCTGAACGGGGGAATGCTCCACTACGGCGAGCATGTAGAGGAGTACGCCAAGGCGTTCCAGAGGCGCCCCAGCGACTACTACAAGGCCTCGAACGGCCTTCTCGTCGCGACCAATGACCGCGTTCTCTTCATTGGAATTGCGCCGAGTGACAAGCTCGAGAACGAGGATGCGCCTCCGACGATTTTGCAGTACGAGTTTCCGAATGACACCCTGCTGACGCTGAAGCAGCAGCGTCTCTACTTTCTCACTGCTCACGGCGTTCAGATCTCTCACGGCCGAGGCGCACCGCAGGAGTTCGCGGCCTCGCCGGGCAACGAAGCTGCGCTCGACGCGCTTCTCGCGAAAGTGGACCATCGTCTCGAGGCCCAGCGTGCGGAGGCGGTGAGGGAGACGCAAATCCGGCGGGCTGTCGCGAAGGTGATCGACGAGCCGATCTACTACGTAGTGAAGAGGGGCGATGCGATCTCGAGCATCGCCTCGCGGTTTGACACGACTCCGGAAGTCATTCAAAAGCTCAACCACCTTCCCAATGAGAAGGTCCGAATCGGAGCTCAGCTCCTCGTGAAGGCGAAAGGCCCGCGACCGGTTCTTCCACCGCCTCCACCAGCGCGCGCACCAAAAGTCAAAGTCGCAGCCGGGCCGAAGATCTAAACCTGCATGCGGTACCCAGCCTTCCAAACCGTGAGAATGTGTTTCGGCGTCGAAGGATCGTCTTCGAGCTTTCGCCGAAGCTCAGCAATATGAATATCAACGGTCCGAGTCATCACCTCGGCCTGATGACCCCACACTTCCTTCAGCAGCTCGAGGCGCGATGCAACGGCACCCCGCCGCCGCACGAGCGCGAGTAGCAGGTCGAATTCCTTTGGTGTGACAGCGATTTCGGCGCCGGCCTTCTTCACCGACCTGGCGAGCGTGTTGATGCTCACTTCCCCAAATTCCTCCACCGCAGCGCCATCCTCGTTTTTCTCTGCCGATTTCGCGCGCCGGAGGATCGCTTTGACTCGAGCAAGAAGCTCGGAGAGGCTGAACGGCTTCGTCACGTAGTCGTCCGCCCCGAGCCGAAAACCGAAAACCTTG
>JANYKY010000459.1 GCA_025357975.1 Gemmatimonadaceae bacterium | reverse complement strand
CTCTGATCTCCCGGTACAGCAGGAAGGATGAGCTCGAAGCGGATTCCGAGGCCGTGGAGATCAGAGCGTTTCCACCAATATTGATCGCGGCCTGCGCGACACCGTTGTTGCAGATGTTGGTCAACGTGCAAGCGAGCGTTGCGACGACTCCGAGTTTCTGTTGCTGCTGCATCTGCTTCACTGAGTGCCGGAGTACCACGTGTCCAATTTCGTGTCCCATCGCACCCGCCAGCTCGTCTGCCCTGTCTGCAGACTCGATCAGCCCACGATTTACGTATACGTATCCGCCCGGTAGCGCGAACGCGTTTACCTGATGCGAATTGACAATGTAGAAGTGCCATTGCAGGTCCGCGCGACTCGTATGGCTGGCGATAGTATCACCCAGCTCATTGATGTAGTTCGTCAGGTATGGATCATCGACGATAGGTAGCTGAGCCTGAACCTGGCGAGCTGTCTGCTCGCCCATCTGTGCTTCCTGATCTGACGAGACAGAACAGGCCGAGAGCCCGAGCAGCAGAAAACCGGTGGCCAATGGGAGTCGTTTCACGACAACGGAAAAGGCAAGACGTGTTCCAGTCCGCCTATCTGTAGATTCCTGTCGATGTCAGACCAACACCACATTCAGGTCAGTCGAACGGCGCGCTACTTCACGCTCGGCACACCAGGCCCCGAAACGCGGGACGTCTGGTTCTGCTGCCACGGATATGGACAGCTCGCATCGGATTTCGTGCAAGAGTTCGAATGCATCGCGGCGCCAGAGAGGCTGGTGGTCGTTCCTGAGGCTTTGTCACGATTCTACGTCCCGGAAGGCCCCGGATTTCACGCGGCTGACGCGAAAATCGGTGCTACGTGGATGACCCGCGAAGACCGTGACGCAGAGATCTCCGATTATGTCAGGTATCTCGACGCGCTCTACGACGATGTCTTCAGCAAGACCGACCGAAGCTCGGCTCATGTCACCGTCCTCGGCTTCTCTCAAGGCGGCGCGACGGTCAATCGCTGGCTGATGCAGGGGAAAGCGCGCGCGGAACGCTTGATCATGTGGGGCTCGCTCCTCGCCAGCGACATTGACCTCGGCGCCGCCGCGAAACTGTTTCAGACACTCGACCTGAAAATCGTTTACGGAGAGCGGGACCAGTTCTCGAACGAGGACATCATTGCCAGGTATCAGGCGACAATGGACGACGCTGGTATCCCGTACGATCTCCTGACGTTCGGCGGCGGGCACCGCATGGATCGTGAAACGCTAAGACGTCTCGCCGCGATTTCTTCCTAAGCGGCAATATTCGGCGGGGCCAGCTCTCCGAGACTCCGCAGCTCTGGCCAGGCGCGCGCAACGGCGGTGACGACGATTATCGTCCCGATTCCGCCGCCGACCACGGCAATCACAGGGCCCACTACGGCTGCAAGAGCACCCGACTCGAACCCGCCAAGCTCGTTCGACATGTCGATGAAAACACTGTTCACGGCGGAGACTCGCCCTCTCATCTCATCGGGCGTCCAGAGCTGCACGAGCGTCCCGCGCACGATCATGCTGATACCATCGAGTCCGCCGAGCAGGAACAACATTGCCATCGACAGTCCGAACGATTTCGACAGGCCGAAAATCACCGTGCATAAGCCAAACCCTGCTACCGAGCCGATCAGCGTCCGTCCCGTTTTCTGCATCGGCGGGCGGTGCGCGATTCCTACCATCACAATCAGCGCACCGATCGACGGTGCGGCACGCAGCCAGCCAAGCCCGTCTGGCCCGACATGCAGGATGTCTTTTGCGAAGATCGGTAACAGCGCGGTCGCCCCGCCTAGCAGCACCGCGAACAGGTCAAGGGTCAGAGCGGCAAGCACGACTTTCGTTTGCTGCACGAATTTCATTCCGGCGACGAGAGACTCGAGTGTCATCTTCTCGCGCGGCTTCAATGAGGTGGCCGACGCCTGAATCCCATGATCGCCGCGAATTGCAAACAGCATCAGCACGTAGATCGACGTGAGGCATGCATCGATCACGTAGGCAGCAGTAGCGCGATGCTCCAGCGCGATGACGAACCCGCCGATCGCCGGTCCAACTACGGCAGCGGTCTGAAATGCACTGCTCGACCACGTGACGGCATTGGTAAATACTTCAGCGGGCACCAGCCGGGGCAGCAGCGCGGACCGCGCCGGATTGTTGTAAGCCTGCCCAATACCGCGAATGAGGAGTATCACAAAGATCAGCGGAATCGGACCCTTCACATGCGACACCGCGGCGAGCGACAACGACATCAGGACGAAAAGTACGTTTGCAGCGGTCACGATTTTCTTGCGGTCCATCTTGTCAGCGAGATGACCGGCGGGAAGCGCGAGCAGAATAACGGGAATCGCAGTGACCAGCCCGACGAGCCCAAGTGCGAATGCGGAATGCGTCCGCTCGTATAGCTCCCACCCCAGTGCGACCTGGAGCATCTGCCAGCCGACTACGCTGAGGATTCTTCCGGAAAGGAACAGTTGGAAGTCGCGATACCGGAGCGCGGCGTAGGGATCGTGTGTGGTAGCTATGTGCGCATTCCCGGCACTTGGGCCGCTGATCCCTGGGGCGGAGTACCTGAGCGATGAACTCTCAAAGCAGCGATCCGCCGGCCATCCATTGCGATTACCTCGAGCTCACCACCCGGCACCAGAACTCGGTCGCCCATCTTCGGTAACCGGCCGAGCTGAGCGAATGCATAGCCGCCCAACGTCGTCCAGTCGCCTTCGGGAATCTGCACGCGGTGATCAGAGCGAACGTCAGGAGATCGT
>JANYKY010000395.1 GCA_025357975.1 Gemmatimonadaceae bacterium | reverse complement strand
GCATTGACGTAGCGGCTCTTCGCAATCGCTGCATTGATGAGGTACGAGATTCCGCTGGCGATGATCATCATGATGCGCATCGCGAAGATCCAGACGAGAAGCTGCACCTGCGTCGTCGAATTGTTGACTGCGAGCAGGATGAACGAGATGAGCGCGACACCCGTCACGCCGTACGTCTCGAATCCATCGGCGCTCGGCCCCACCGAGTCACCAGCGTTATCACCGGTGCAATCCGCGATGACGCCGGGGTTTCGAACGTCATCTTCCTTCACGTTAAATACAATCTTCATGAGATCTGCGCCAATGTCGGCGATCTTCGTGAAGATTCCGCCGGCGATTCGAAGCGCAGCTGCACCCAATGACTCACCGATCGCGAAACCGATGAAGCACGATCCGGCGTAATCGCCCGGAATGAACAGCAGGATGAGAAGCATCAGGAACAGCTCTACGGAAATCAGCAGCATGCCGATGCTCATTCCGGCCTTGAGCGGAATCGCGTAGCACGGGTATGGCTTGCCCTTGAGACTCGCGAACGCAGTGCGAGAATTGGCGAACGTGTTGACACGAATGCCGAACCATGCGACTCCGTAGCTTCCACCGATACCGACGAGGCTGAAGCCTAGAATGATCGCGACCTTGATCGCCTCGAACTTCAGCAGGAACCCGAAGTAGAGGAGGATGATCAGGCCGATGAACACTTCGAGAATCAGGATGAACTTGCCCTGTGTGATCAGGTACGTCTTGCACGTCTCATAGATCAGCTCCGAGATGTCGAGCATCGATTTGTGGACAGCCATGTTCTTCAACTGGTTGTAGATCACCAGTCCGAAAAGAAGTCCGGCGGCGCAGACAATGAGTCCGAGTTTCAGCAGGGTGCTGCCCGGCATTCCGAGGAACGAAACTGAAGACAGATCCGGAACGACGAGATTCGCTTCGCCGCCGGCCTGTTGAGTGGCTTGCAGTAAAAACAACGGGTGCATCAAGCTCATTGAAGCTCTCCTGAGGGTAAACGGCGACCGAGCAGGAACGGGCGCCGTGCGACGTCGTGCAACTGCGTGGTGCTGTTACGGGCGCTACTTGTCAGATTCGACCATGCGCCAAAGGAAGAAAACAGGGACGCCAATCGCCACCAGTACCAGACCCGAAATCGCCTGAGCGCGCGTCTTGTCGGAGATCAGCAAAACTACTGCGATTGTCGAAGCGAGTACGATATACAGAGCGGGCAGAACGGGGTACCCCACGGCACGATATGGGCGCTCCGCATCCGGCAACTTCGATCGGAGGATAAAGAGACCAATCGTCGTCAGCGCGTAGAAAATGAGCGCCGCGAAAATGACGTAATCGAGAAGCTGGCCGTACGTGCCCGTGAGACACAACAGGCTCGTCCAGATCGCCTGAACGATGAGCGCAGCGGCTGGAACATGATTCTTGTTGAGCTGCCCCGCCTTGCGGAAAAATAGTTTGTCCTTCGCCATCGCATAGTAGACACGCGCGCCGGAAAGGATCAGGCCATTATTGCAGCCAAACGTCGAAATCAGGATTGCCGTCGCCATAATCGTCCCGCCAATCGAGCCAAAGATCATCTCGGCCGCGGCACTTCCAACACGGTCCTGCGTTGCGAACTGAATGCCCCGCGTCAAAACGTCAGCGGCATCCTTTGTCCCGTGCATCGGGAGAATGTTCAGGTACGCGACGTTCGCGAGGATGTAGAGCATGCTCACGAGCCCCGTTCCCATCACCAGTGCCAACGGAAGATTGCGCTGAGGATTCTTCACCTCGGCCGCCGCGAACGTGACGTTGTTCCACGCGTCGCTCGAGAACAGCGACCCCACCAGCGACGCTCCGAACGCGACCATGAACGCCGACGTTACATCGACGTGTCCGACAAAATTTCCGTTGCTGAAATTCGCTGCGATCGCCGCAGCGTTTCGGCCAATCGTGAGTCCGAGAATGATCAGCAAAGCGAGCGCACCGGTCTTTATGATCGTGAGCGTCGTCTGGACGAGCTTGCCTTCGCGAACTCCGCGCAGATTGATCCACGTGAGAATCCAGACCGTGATCAGCGCGACAAGACGTTGCGGCGTCAGTCCAACTTCAACCAACCCGCCGGGAGTATTGATGTCGAATTGCGGGAACCAGCCGAAACGGTCGGGCGTTATTGCAGGCCACAGTACACCGAGGAATCGCCCGAAGGCGACCGCGACTGCGGCGATCGTGCCTGTCTGAATGACTATGAAAAGAGTCCATCCATACAAAAAACCCATGAGCGGGCCCATGGATTCGCGGAGGAAGACGTATTGCCCGCCGGCTCGAGGATACATCGCCGCGAGCTCGCCGTAGGAGAGGGCGCCAAGCATGGTGATGACACCCGCTGCCAGCCATGCGAGCATGAGCCAGAGCGGAGAGTTTACAGTACGGGAAATATCTGCCGAGACGATGAAGATGCCGGAGCCGATCATCGATCCGGCAACGAGCATTGTTGCGTCAGTCAGCGTGAGCGCTTTGACAAATCCGCCCGCTGACGCCTGCGGGTCACCTGTGTCGGGCACGTTGCTCATCTACAGTCTCCGCGAGGAAATAGCGCACCGGAGCCCGTCCCGGTGATCAGCGGGCAGAATTTAACTCTCCGACGAAGTCAAATCCAGATGGATCCGCTGTCCGCTGTGCGCCGTCAATCTTCCGTTATCCGTTTTCCGTTTTCCGTTTCCGGCTGCCCGTGTCCGTTGTCCGTGACCGGTTATTCGTGCCGGTGCGCGTGCCTGATTCACAGCAACCCGAATTGCCCGAAGACATCCCGTGACTTCCTTCCATTCGGGTGTCGCTCCATCGGGCACGCGCACTGGCACCAATAACGGGCAACGGAAAACGGAAGACGGACAACGGAGGCAGTTACTAAAAAATGAATTGGATCGAAACAGTATCCCTCACGGGAGTTCCATCCGGCTTGACAGCAGGCCGAAAACGCAACGAAAGCAGCACATCCCTTAGCTTCCGATTGTAGTCGCCGTCTCGCGACTGATTGAATCCCAGCAGCTTCGCGTTGCCCTTCTCGTCGACATCGAAGGAAGCGAGAAGATGAAAGCCCCGCAGAGATGACGGAGCGGGCAAAGGGGGAAGAAAAAACTGGGTCGGCGTCGGCGGATAATTTTTTCCTGGACCACCGCCGCTTCCCGGACCATTGCTGGTTCCGGTACCCGTCCCGATCCCCGATCCGATTCCACCGCCGGTTCCCGGCCCTGCACCGGCGGTTCCAGGAGCACCGGTGCCAGTCCCTGGGCCTGATGACGCTGCGGTCGCGGTTTGCACCGCTGCTGCAGCCGGCTGAACTGGAGACGGCGGCGGCACTACCGTAGCAGGCTTGGGAATGACAACAGGCTTTGGAGGAACAACGCGAGCCGCGGCATCGGCTGCCGGAGTTTTTAGCTGCACGAATTGCAAACGATCTCCGCCTGAGCTGCCTCCTCCACCACCCGACGGACCGGGACCGCCCCCACCGACTGTCGGAGTTCCCTTGAAATCGGTCTGCGAAATTGGAATCAGAATCAGCAGAATGATGAGGGCATGCACAAAAAGAGAGGCGGCGACACCCTTCCACCGCCCCTCTCTCTTGCTCGGTACCCCGACAGGAGGCCGATAGCTCTTAGCTATTGGGCCGGCGCATCCTTCGGCGAAACACCGATCACTTTCACGCCCGCGCCGCGAGCGGCGTCCATCGCGTAGATCACTTGAGAATACTTCGCCTTCGGGTCGCCCTTGACGAAAATGATCTTCTCAGGACGGGGGTCATAGATGGTCTTCAAACGCTTCGCGAGGGTCGTCTTGTCGAGCGGTTCCTTGTTCAGCAGGAACTTGTCGCCCGGCAAAACTTCCAGCACGATTTGCGGCGGCGGATTGGCGCTCTGCTCCTGATCGTTGGGATCGGGTAGCTGAAGATCGATCGCCTTTCGCGACATCGGCACAACAAGCATGAAGATGATCAGGAGAACGAGCAGCACGTCGATCATTGGGGTCATGTTGATGT
>JANYKY010000013.1 GCA_025357975.1 Gemmatimonadaceae bacterium | reverse complement strand
CAATTTACGGACTATATGCCTCCATGGTTTACATGACCAATCTGCCCGGGGGGTGGATTGCGGACCGCATTCTGGGCCAGCGGAAATCGGTGCTATATGGCGGAATCATCATCGCCTGCGGACACTTCTGCATGGCCATGCCGGGAATTACGTTCTTCTATCTGGGGCTTGGGCTGATCGTTATCGGGACTGGTCTCTTGAAGCCGAATGTCAGCACCATGGTGGGCGCGCTCTACGCTCCGGAAGACAACCGGCGCGATGCCGGCTTCTCCATTTTCTATATGGGAATCAACCTCGGAGCTCTTGTCGCACCGCTCGTCACCGGCTATCTCGGAGAGCGCGTCGGCTGGCATTGGGGCTTCGGAGCTGCCGGCGTAGGCATGGTTATCGGCCTCATCACGTTTCGGCTCCGTCAGAACGAGACGCTTGGCCCAATTGGCGTTGCGCCTTCTGGCACGCCCGAACAACAGAAACGAGTCAGGCTCTATGCGTTGGTCGGCCTCGCGGTAATCGCCATCGTTGCCGCGCTCGCGATGTCCGGTGTCTTTACGATCGATCCGGTGCGCGTCGCAACGCAGATGCGAAACGTCATTCTCGCAATGGCCGTGTTGTACTTCGCTTATCTGTTTTTCGGAGCCGGACTGTCCGGAGATGAGAAAAAACGCATCGCGGTTATCGGAGTCCTGTTCGTTTTCGCTACCATTTTCTGGTCCGCATTCGAGCAGGCTCCAACGTCACTGAATTTGTTCGCGCGCGATTTCACCGACCGCGTCATATTCGGCTGGGAAGTTCCGACGTTATGGCTACAGGCCGCGAATTCCGTGTTTGTAATTCTGCTCGCACCGGTCTTCGCTGCGATCTGGATTGCGCTGGGGCGGCGCCACCGTGACCCGTCGAGTCCGGCAAAGTTCGCGTTCGGACTTTTCTTCACGGGCCTTGCGTTTCTCATCATGGTCTTCGCTGCAAACAGGGTTATCGCGGGTGGCGGTGCCGCAGTTCGGGTGTCGATGCTGTGGCTTGTTCTCAGCTATTTCCTGCAGACGATCGGCGAGCTTTCGCTAAGTCCTGTTGGGCTGAGCTCGATGACAAAGCTCGCGCCGCGCCGATTCGTTGGTCAGATGATGGGCGTGTGGTTCATGGCGGACGCGCTTGGCAACCTGATCGCCGGTATTGTCGGAGGTCACGTCGATCCTGAAAAACTCCCTGAGATGCCGATTCTGTTTCAGCGAACAGCGATATCCCTTCTTGTCGCCTCCGTTGTCCTTGGGTTGCTGTCGATACCCATCAAGCGAATGATGCGGGATGTTCCCGACTCGAGCGCTAAAGCGTAACGATGTCTGCTGTAGTGGAGGTGGCGGCGCTGACAACTGACCGGCCTCCGCCACTTACCGACACCGCGATGATGGGTCACCCGCGCGGCCTCGGTTTGTTGTTCCTGGTCGAGATGTGGGAGCGTTTTTCGTACTACGGGATGCGAGCGCTCCTCGTCCTGTATCTCGTCAATTCTCTCAAGTGGTCAGACGGCGATGCATCGCGCCTGTACGGCACTTACACATCGCTGGTTTATCTCACTCCCCTCGTCGGTGGATATCTCGCCGATCGCTTCATCGGCACCCGCAGGTCTCTCGTCATCGGCAGTATCATCATCGCGGCAGGGCACTTCTGCCTGGCGTTCCAATCGATGACGACGTTCTACATCGGTCTCGGGCTCATCATTATCGGCACGGGATTCTTCAAGCCGAATGTCTCGACGATGGTCGGCCAGATGTATGGCGAAGGTGACACCCGTCGAGATGCCGGCTTCACGATTTTCTACATGGGCGTGAACCTCGGCGGATTTCTCGCGCCCCTCGTCTGCGGATATCTTGGCCAAAAGGTCGGCTGGCATTATGGCTTCGCTGCTGCAGGTGTCGGCATGCTGTTCGGGCTCGGCCTCTATCTCTGGGGCCGAGACAGATATCTTCCGGGAATCGGCCTTACCCGAGCGCAGACTTCGGCGAACGCGGCCGCGCAGGGTGCAGCTGAGCTGATCGAGCCAGGAAAGCTCAGCATCGTACCCGGCCTCGCTGGCGCCCTGATCGGGCTGATGCTCGCCGCGGTTCTTCACGGCGGATGGCTTGGATATGCATTCGGCGTGATAATCGGAGCATCACTCGCGACGACCGTTTTCGGAACGCGGGGAGAGGAGCGCAACCGCGTACTGGCGATTTTTATTGTCGTGTTCTTCGTCGTCTTTTTCTGGATGGCGTTTGAGCAGGCTGGCAGTTCCATGAATCTCTTCGCCGATCGCCATACGAATCTCAGCATCGGCGGATTCGCGTTCCCGTCGACGTGGTTTCAGTCGGTGAACCCTCTTTTCATAATGGTGTTTGCGCCGGTATTCGCTTCGCTTTGGGTGAGAATGGGAAAGAAAGGCATCGAGCCATCGACGGCCCTGAAGATGGTTCTCGGCCTCGCGCTCGTTGGATGCGGTTTCCTCTTTATGGTCGCCGGCGGCAGGATTGCCGACACTGGAGTCAAAGTGAGCACGATGTGGCTGATGATGGCCTACGCATTCAACACCTGGGGCGAGCTCGCGTTGTCGCCGGTCGGACTTTCTTATGTGACGAAGGTCGCGCCCGTGCGCTTCGCTTCGCTGCTGATGGGAGTGTGGTACCTGGCTAATGCTGCAGCGAATAAGCTCGGGGGATTTCTTGCTTCGCAGACAGAAAATATTCCAAAGCTCGGGACATTCTACCTGATTCCCGTCGCGACTTCTTTTGGCGCAGCGTTGTTGCTTCTACTACTTGTTCCGTGGCTCAAGAGGTTGACCCGAAGCGTTAAGGCATGATTCCGGGACGTGCGTGCTACAGCGTGGCCTATCCGCCGGCCCGAAGCGGGTTGCGTTTCCTCATATAGCTTGGATTATTTTTGCCGCGGACTGGGGCAAATTGGGGCGGACCGGGCGCGGATAAAAGCACCGCAAATAATAATAATTGCGATTAGTTAACCGCCTCGACTGGTTTCCCCATGAAGGGAGAACCACTCATTTCTACGAAAAAAAAAC
>JANYKY010000293.1 GCA_025357975.1 Gemmatimonadaceae bacterium | reverse complement strand
TTCCCCGACCAAATGTCAGCCGCTGCGGATTCGATGGATCCTGCGCATTGACCATCATTAGGTCGGTTCCCGATTCGGAACCACTCGCGTAAACGATGTACTGCCCATCATGCGAATACGCCGGCGTGATGTTGAGACCGCCGCCGCCGATGGTGCGAGTACGTCCGGTCGCCAGCTCTGCTTCCTCGAGCTGGGTGCCTCCGCCGTTTGCGATGAACTTCGAATACACCAGGCGATCACCGCTGGGATGCCATGCTGGAGACATCGACTGGCCTCCCTTCGTCAGCGCGCGATCGTTCGCGCCATCGCTGTCAACAATGCGAATGAGGCCGCCCTGGACATACGCGATGCGGGTTGCCGCGATCCCGCGCTTGCCGGTAATCCAGCGTTCGACTTCATCGCTGATATGGTGGATCCCGATGCGCACTGCATCCGCGGAGGAAATGCGAACAAGCGAATCCTGTCGTGCAAGTCGCCCTGCAGTCGACGCTATCGACGCCGTCACGGAATCGCGCCGCTCCTCTTCCCATCTCGCTACTCCACGCCTCAGATAAGCGACAGCCGCCGAATCACGCCGTAGTGAATCGCGAACGACGAAACGGCGCGGGCGGGTATCCTTCGTAAGGCGCGGACGACGCATGATGTCGGCGCGCGTCTTCAACGTCCGGTAGATCGAATCGCGGCTTGCCTTCTCTCGCAATGTCGTCGCCGTAGTAATCGAATCGATCAGACTGGCATCACGATTCGCCGGAATCTGCGACACGTGGAATTCCTGCGTTTGCAGACGTCGCGCGGCGGTCACGTCGTAAATCGAAACTGAATAGCCCGACGCGTTTCGCTTTGCCTGGATAATCGCCGCGGCACCCAGATTTGCGAACAACGGATAATTTAAATCCTGGCCAGACGCAGGCGTCAATCCGGCGAGAGTCTGCGCGTCGAGAACCAATGGTGTAACCGTGTCGCTGAAATCGAGATCGCGCTGGATCATCGTCCGCACAGAATCGCCCGGCGTCGAGTCAACCGGCATCACAACGACCTTTGGCGTGGTGCCTCGCGGATAGCTAAGGCCGAGCCGGACTCCTGGTCGAACTTGCGCTGTGTCCTGACCGCAGGCGGTCGTGCTGATGGCAGCGGCCGCGATGCCCGCGAAAATCGCGGCGGTGAGTGAGCGATGCATCATTTGAGGAAACGGGGATCGAAGCTGAATACAACTGGAAGGGCATCATCATGAAATCCTTCCGGTAGCGGACCAAACTCACGAGCGGCGGCCTCGACCGCGCCCTGCGCCTCGAGATCGAAGGCGTAATTGCCGGAGCGCGTGACGAAACCAATGCCGATGACGGAGCCGTCACGGCGAATCACGAATCTAACCTCTGCGCGCAAAGCCGAGTTGCTCTCGCTGGGATTGAAGCGAAGCGCAATCTGCCTCACGATATTGTTCAGATACCCTGGGAACGGAAAATCGATTCCCTCAGTTTGAACGGTCGCGACGTCGGTTCCCTTTCCACCGATTGGCCCCCCTCCCGCCTTCGGTGCCGTTGTCTTTGGAGCTGCCTCGACCGGCTTCTCCACCGGAGTGGCTTTCGCACGTGACTTGGCGGGGACCAGTTTCGGCGTGGGGATCGGAGATTCTTTGCGTGCGGGAGTCGGAGGAACGACCGGCTTCGCGGCCGGCACGGGCGCAGGAGGAGCTTCGGGCTGGACGACACCAATCGCACGCGGACCTGCCGGGGCGGCGATGATATTTACCTTATAGATAGGAGGCATAGCCTCGGGCACACCCTTCCGAAACCCAAAGAAAATCAACGCGACGAGCGTCGCGTGCAGCGCGAGAGAGATTCCGGCTGGGGCGCCGAGCTTCGTTCCCGTCCATGCGGTCACTTGCCTACTGTCCCTGCTCAGGCTCCAGCACGAGCCCGACGTCGGCGATTCCGGTCGTGCGCATCACTGCCAGCACCTTCGCGACCGTTCCATATGGAACACCCTGATCCGCCCGCAGATAAATACCGTCCTTGCCGCGAGTCGACGCGAGTGTGCGGAACGTCGCGCGAAATTCGGAAAAGGTGAGCGAAGTCTCGTCAACGTGAATCATGCCGGCTCTATCGACAGTCACAACAAGCCCACTCTTCGGCTCGAGCGGCCGCGCCTCCGCTTTCGGAAGATTGATATCGACACCGCCCTGCATGATCGGCGCTGTGATCATGAAGATCACCATCAACAACATCATCACGTCGATGAGACTCACGACGTTGATCTCGGCGTTGAGCATCAACCTGGCGCGTCGGCGTCGCACCTAGATGCGACCCTCGCGAACCATCAGCGCGATGAGCTCCGACCCGAATCCATCGAGCTCGCCATCAATGCGGTTGAGTCGCTGTGCAAAGATGTTGTATCCGAACACCGCGGGAATCGCCACGCTCAATGCTGCCGCCGTAGCGATAAGTGCCTCGGCCACGCCTGGAGCGACCGCGCCGATATTGCCTGATCCTTTCGTCGCGATGCCAATGAACGCCTCGATGATTCCGAGCACCGTGCCAAGAAGTCCGATGAGGGGACTCACTGAGCCGATAGTGGCGAGAGAAGGAACGAAGCGCCCGAGCTGATCGCGAACTGCACCACTCTCGGAATCGAGCACCTGACGCAGCGCCTCGACCTGCGACGCGCTCAATCTCGCGCGACGCTCACCCTGCGGAGCCAATGCGGGAGTCGTTTCCGTGATAAAGCGGACGGCTCGCGTCATTACGCCTTTCTGCGGACTCGCCAGTGACATCGCGGAGACTTCAGCAGCTTCATCAAGCGTGTGAGTGCGCTCGAACTTCGCCATGAAATCGCGCCCGGCATTTCCGGCACGCCTGAATTCAATGGCCTTTGCGAGCATGATCATCCAGCTGACAAACGACAACACAGCAAGTATGAGCAGTACGATCTTGGTAGGGCCTGTCGAACTTGTGATCAGCTCGAGCGGCGACGATGGGATTGCGCCGGACACCTGCATCAGGATGCTGACGATCACGATTGCAACACACTGGCTGCCGCAGCCCATTTAAAGGTGTTTGCAAGGCCTTGCGGCAATGTCACCTCGGGCTTCCAACGGAGCTTCTCGGCGGCTTTGCCCACGTTCAGAAAACTCTCCTGCTGCTCGCCGGCACGCTTGGGCGCAAAGTCAATTTCCTGGCTGCTCCCAGCGGCATCCTGCAGCATACGGGCGAGATCCACGACTGATGTGCCAACTCCTGTACCGACATTGAACGCGCGCGCATCCACGCGCTCGGCGGGTGGAATCGCAGAGGTCGCAGCGAGGAACACTGCGCGCGCCACGTCTCCGACGTACACATAATCCCTTGTCTGAAGTCCGTCTCCAAAAATGGTCAGGGGCTTACCGCTAAGAATGCGCGAGCAGAATATTGCCACTACGCCCGCTTCGCCATGCGGATCCTGCCGCGGACCGTACACGTTGCCAAATCTCAGCGCCACATGCTCGATGCCGTGCAGCCGGCCGTAGTAAGCCAGATAATATTCCGCCGCCAGTTTGGAAATTGCGTAAGGTGATTCAGGATCCTTCGGGAACGTCTCGGCGTTGGGAGGAGTGTTGAAGTCGCCGTAAATCGCGCCGCCGGTCGAAGTGAAGACGACGCGCGCCTTAGATCCGGCACGCTTGACGGCCTCGAGGATAGTCAATGTTCCAACGATGTTCGTTCTTGCATCGAATATCGGATCGGCCACGCTTTTCCTTACGTCGATCTGTGCTGCGAGATGAATGACGTTGTCAAACGACCCTGTTTCGACGATACGCGCCGCTTCGGCCGAGCCGACGCCCAGCTCGTGGAGTTTCGCGCCTTCAGGTACGTTTTTGCGATTACCGGTAGATAAGTCGTCAACGATCTCGACGTCAAAACCTTCGGCCAGGAAACGATCGGCGACATGCGAGCCGATAAATCCCGCGCCGCCAGTCACAAGTACACGCTTACTCAAGACTTGTCCTCCGGAGGTGTCGAGTCGGCGCGCTCGAGCGCGAATAAATATCGTGCGGCATCAACAACCCCCAGACCGCGACCATTTGCGGCCGCGGCTTTCAGCCGGACACTTGGCTCATGCAGAAACTTGTTCATCAGTGCTCTTGAAAAATGTTCGATTCCTTCAGCCTGCTCCGCCGATAGCCCGCCGATGCGTCGCATGGCCGAGGCAAGTTCTTCGGCGCGCACGCGATCCATCTGGGAGCGGAACTCCATTACAACCGGCACAGCGGCGAGACCAGCGAGCCACTGCCAGTATTTCTCGACTTCAGCCGCGATAATCTTTTCAGCCGCAGGAATATCTTCGTTTCTTCGCTCGAGATTTGCCGAAGCTGCAGCCTTCAGATCGTCCAGATCGTACAGAAAGACGTTCTCCATGTCGCCGACGCTTGAGTCCACGTCCCTTGGCAGAGCAATGTCGAGAATGCAGAGCGGCCGATCGCCTCTCATCGCAAGCGCCGGCGCGACGTGCGCACACTGCACTACTGGGTGCGGAGAAGCCGTCGAGCACAGCAGGATGTCAACCGCGTGAAGATTTTCCCAGCACTCGTCGTAGTGCATCGCAACTGCCTGATGTTCGGCAGCAAGAACTTGCGCGCGTTCGAAAGTTCGATTGGCGACAATGGATACGCGAACCCCTTCTTTGCTCAGGCATTCGAGCGCGATCGCCGCGACGTCACCCGCGCCAAGCACCATGGCCCGCCGGCCAGCCAAGGATCCAAAGATCTTCTTTGAGAGCTGGACTGCGGCGGAGCTGACTGATGCGGCGCCACGCCCGATTCCCGTTTCTTCGCGCACGCGCGAGCCGACGAGCAGCGAAGTCTGGAAAAGACGATTGAGTGCCGCGCCGGATTCCTCTCGCGATTCTTCCCACGCATCCCGGACCTGTCCCTGGATCTGCGCCTCACCAAGAATCATCGAGTCGATGCCAGCCGACACGGAGAAGAGATGGCGTACCGCTTCACGATCGCGTTGCACATACATGTAGGTGCTTGCTTCATCACCCAGGCGCGATGAAAATATGTCGCGAATGAGCTGAACCGAGTCGTCGCTCGAGTCGATCATGTAAATCTCGGTGCGGTTACACGTGGACAGCATTACTGCCTCCGTGACGAGGCCGGATTCGCGCAAGAGACCGAGGGCAGAACGTGCATCAGGTTTCCCGAAGCACAGTTTTTCGCGAATCGCGATCGGCGCGGTCCGATGATTTACACCGGCTACTACGAGCGACACGCCGCAATCCTCCCAGCGATTGCGCCACTTTCAACGTCGTCGCAGAAGTCAGCCGTTATCACTAATGGGTGAAGTCGAGCCCATCCGGCACTTCCGTCGGCGGAGAGCGTCGTACGCCGGAGCTCCGCGCACGCCGCAGCGGCTGAGGCATAACGACTATCGAAGCGCGCGGCGATTGCGTCCCGGACCCGAGACGCCACCAGGGGAAGGCTGCCGGCACTTACGCCGATCGTCAAAGATCCGGCACGATGAACGGCCATCGAGACGAATGCACCAGAATCGGGCGCGTCGACGACGCTAACAAGTCTGCCAAGCGACCGCGCATCGTTGGCAATCATTTTGTTGAGCTCGGAAGAGTTGGTCGCTGCAATGACAACCTGCTCGAGCTGAATATCGGACACCCCGTCGTAACGCTTAAGCTCGAGGGTAAGTCGCTCTTCATTATTGGCAACATGCAAAAGCTCGGCGGTCATTGCCGGCGAAATCACGCGAACCCGGGCGCCGGCCGAGTGGAGGGTCAGGGCTTTCCTTGTCCCAACGGTGCCGCCACCGACGACAAGAGCGGAGATCTCCTCACCATTCAGCGAGATCGGAAGATACGTCAGAGGAACTGCCCTCTGTTGAACTGGACGACGCGAAAGACGACAAACACCGCGATAACGCTGGCGAAAGTGACGGCGGAGATAATAGCAGCCCGACGCGCCTGCCAGCCGCGGAGCAGACGTCCCAGCGCGAGTGATCCAATACAAACCCAGGCGGCAAGCCCCCACACAAGCTGCGGCACCACCAGAGTGCGGTAGGCGATCGAGTACGCGCCAGCTAGCGCCAAGCCGCTCGT
Source organism: Gemmatimonadaceae bacterium (assembly GCA_025357975.1). Taxonomy (GTDB): domain Bacteria; phylum Gemmatimonadota; class Gemmatimonadetes; order Gemmatimonadales; family Gemmatimonadaceae; genus UBA4720. The sequence continues at coordinate 2,410 of JANYKY010000293.1, read as the reverse complement.
GAGGCCGAGAAAACCGGCCACCGTTGCGAAGTGATTGACTCTGTCGAGTGTGTCGAGCGGCGGGAAGAACCGGTAGATCGGTCCGAACCTGGCCGATTTCAGCTCGCGGCGCGCGATGAGATACATCGTGCCGGCGGCAGCAGCGGTGCCGTAGGCGGCCATCCCGACGAAGCTGAGCACGATGTGGCTGACGAGCCAGAAGGCCTGCGTTCCGCGCGGGTCAAGGAACGGATGCATCCCGGTAACGTTGCCCGCCGTCGTGATCAATGCAGCAACGGGCGCTGCAATCAGAGTAAGACTGACCTCGCGCGCGAAAACCTCTACGAGAAACAGTGCTCCGGCGAGCACAAAACCAGCAAATGACAGGGCCGGACCAAGCCCCGTGAGCGACCCCGAGCCGCTTTCACGCATCAGCGTCGCGAGCGCGAAACCGTGGGCGATCAATCCCGCCGCAAGGACCGCGATCACGCCATTTACGGGAGCCTCGACGCGACGCGCAAAAGGCAACGCCGCGAGGGCTGCCGCCGCGACGTAGCAGGTAATTGCGATGAAGTGGGCGATCACTATCATGATCGCCCTAATTTAATCCCCGATTACGGCTGAGGCATCAAATCTGGCGACGGCTTTCTACGGCATCCTCGCCGTTAGCGTCGCCTTCATGCCCCGGCGGATCCTGGGCTGGTCCTGACTGATGAGGAGCGCCGTGACAGCGTATGGCGTAACCCGCACAACCTCAGCGAGCGCTGCAGGCACCGGCGGAGCGGGATGGCGGAGATCGACAGCCTCCTCGATCAATGTGAAACGATCGCCAACCCTGATACCGCCGCCCGATTTGGCAGTCATCACGACGTAGCTCTGGAGCGAGGGCAACACCGGGTTATTCGCGATATACAGGACTTCCTCGGTCGGGCCGGCCGCTACATCGGCAGGAACGCCGCCGCCGCTGGCAACGCGCAGCAAAGGCGTTACGCGCTGGTCGAGCGTGATCTGCCCGAATTGCCTTACCACCGATGCCAGTGCCGGATGACCGGCATCCCGCGCTTCGACCATCACGATCCCAGTTGGAATCACTACCTGCGCGCTGTCCCCGATCTCTTCGCCCAAGGTATAGACCAGAAGGAAGTCGCCGACCTGCCCCATGCCCGCAGGAATGTTTACGAAAACCTTGTCATGAAGCTGGAAGCGGCTTTCCCCGTCAGGAGCTTCGATCCCGGGACGGTCGTACGCGGCCGCAAGCCTGCCAGAGCCAGATGGTCCGCCGCGGCGGTCGCCGTACGGTGCCGAATCCATCTCTCCGCGGGTAACGCCGGAAGCGTTGTTTCGGCCAATAACAGTTCCATCGGACTGAAGTCGGTCCGACATTCGGCCGGGCAGAGTTGAGAATACCGTTCGCTCGCTTGGCGGCGGAGGCGGAGCAACTTTGGTTGCAACTCGCGCGAGTACTTCGGGCCTTACTTCGCTGCCCGGAATCCGGATCGTCTCGCCGGGATAAATCCAGTGCGGGTTCTCCACGATGTCCGAATTGCGCTTGAATACTTCAGGCCACCGGAATGGGTCTTTGAGATACTCTTTTGCGATATCCCAAAGCGTATCGCCTTTTTTGACCTTGTGCTCGACTTCATCAGCGGCGAGAGGCGTCGCATTGGTGAAAGTCGGGGCGGGCTTTCGCTCCTGGGCTCCGATCGGGCGGATGTTGAACCCGACGCAGAGGAACGCGGCCAAGCCCGCTGCACGGGCGGCGCGATACGAAAAGGCTGACGGAAGGACCTGCATCAAGATGCTCCGGGAGAATCTGATTGTTGCGGAAACGCTGGTGCGCTCTCGACGGGGAATCCCGAAGGGCGCAACTCGCCGTTAGGTAGACGGATCAGATCGCCTCGTGGTCACGGACGCCTTTACATCAGGGGCACGTCGCTGCATCAGGAGCAATAGCAAACAGCAACAGCAACAGCAACTACAACTGCCTAAACACGGATCAGAAACTCGTAAAAGCCACAGATCAGAGACACTTCTCACTCAGCCGGCGCCCGCGGTCACCACCGCCGATCAACCGAGAGATCAAAACCTTTGTTTGTTTTTTGCTTCCGATCCGTAGGTACCACGTCTTTGATCCGTGAATAAGCTTTTGACTTGTTTTAGCTCCTGATCCGTAGGTACCACGTCCCTGATCCGCGAATATGCTTTTGACTTTGTTTCTTGCTCCTGATCCGCAGGTACCACGTGACCCGCGAATACGCTTTAAAGTTGTTGCTTGCCGCGATCAGAAGGGTAGATCGTCGTCCTGATCTTCTAGCGCCGCCGGAAAGTCATCAAAGCTGTTTTCCGAGCCTGAACTATTCGACCTGGCCGCGCTTCTCGCAGGTGCACGCGAACGCGAGCCGTCCGAATCGGAATCGAAATCGCTGCCACC
>JANYKY010000182.1 GCA_025357975.1 Gemmatimonadaceae bacterium | reverse complement strand
GTTATGCCTTTCATAAAATTAGAGTCCGGGTGGTATTTGCTGGTTCGCGACCGTGCCCTGCTGGGCCTGCGTCGTTTGTTGCTGAGCTGATTGCTGCTGAGCGGACTGCTGTTGAATTGACTGTTGCTGCGTCTGTGTTTGCGCAGCGGATGTCTGGGCCGACGTCCCGCTTTGCAACGGAAGATTTGCCAGGAGGGCGAGCTTCATCCTCGCGATCTGAAGATTTCTGGCCGCCTGAGCGCGATTGACGTTGGACTGCTCGAGAAGAATCCGGGAATCGTTGAGCTCCAGCTGAGTGGAGATTCCCTCGTTGTATCGCACTTCCGCAATTGAGTAGGCCTGCGTTGCCTGCTCGGCGGTTCCTCTGCTTGCTTCCCACGCCGACGCGGCTTCGTTCAGCGCATTGATCGCAACGTGCGCATCGAGGGACGCGAACTCGCGCACCTGCTGCAACCGCGCGCGCGACTCGGCGAGGTTCGCTTGCGCGACCATCTCGTCACCTCGCAGGCGTCCACCGGTGAAAATCGGAATGCTCGTGGCGATACCGACAGTCCAGTTCGCGCGGAAATCGTTGCGACCTGGAAGTCCGCCTGCCGGGTAAGCGACCCCGCCGTACTGCGATATGACAGACAACGACGGGAGACGCTCGGCGCGCGCGACTCTCAGCTGCTGTTGCTGAGTGACAACGGCTTCGCCGGCCTGGCGTACTGCCGCTCTGTCCGACGCCACTGTGTCAGGGGCCTCGAACGAAGTGACCTTGAGGCCGGTCAATTGAATTCCAGATGGAAGACCAGATGTGTCTTCGATGGAAGTAGTCAGAGTGATTGGCTGCTCGAGCGGGATATTGAGAAGCTGCTTCAGGCGGAGATACGCGACTTCGCGGTCGCTCCGACGCTGAATCACCTGTGGGCGCTGATTGTCGCGCGTGACCTGTGCGCGAAGCAGCTCGAACTGCGACACATTACCGACATTCTTGTTGAGCTGAACCTGCTGAAGAACATTCTGCGTCTGCGTGAACGAGGCGTCCGTGATCGCGACGAGCCGGTCAGCAAGCGCCGCGTCGTAGTAAGCTTGCGTGACGTCAAGAATGATCTGGGCGCGTTGAGCGGTGAGCTCGATCGCCGACGATCGCTGGCTGGCCGCAGCGGCTTCGTTCAACGCGTTTGTCCGGCCTCCGGTGAACAGCGATTGAGATACGGACAGCCCGAGGTTGTACTGATTGGCTTGCCCGAAAGGGAGACTGCTCAACGAGGCGAACGGGTTTAACCCGAGCGAGCATCGCGATGAGAGCTCGAGTCCTGCAAGGCGGTCAGCAGTGCTTGCGGTCGCATCCTTCAGATACGCGTCGCAAGGCGGCGCGGGTGATACGACTTTTGTCGTTGTAGTCGTATCAGTCTTGCTTCCGCCAAATGACGAATACTGAGACTTGAGAGTTCTGGTGTATGTGCCAGTTGCGGAGATCTGCGGGAAATACTGGCTTCGAGCCTGTAGCCGCTGGCCCTCTGAACGCATGACGCCCGCACGCGCGATGCTGACTGCTTCGCTCTGACTCTCGGCCAGCTTGACCGCGTCGTCGAGGGAGACTGGGGTCCCAATGCGAGTAGAAGTCGCATTCGCTGGTGACCCAGCCAGCGTCTGGCTGCGTACAGTCGCGGGTGCAAGTGCGAGAACCGCGGTCGCGAAATAGAGAGCGTGGCTCAGTCGTCCGGATCTTTGTGGACCTTTCATATAGTAGTTGTTGAGCTTCGTTAAGAGGCGTCGAGCGCGATGTCGCGAACGCCGAGGGCGCGGAGAATGAACCGGGCGTACTTGCCGGGAGCTTCGCTCGCCGGTTTTGGATATGCCCCAGGCATCATGTCGCGGCCCATCGCATCGTGAAAAAGGGTCCCTATCAGCATCGCTGAGGCGACAGCTGGATCGAAATCTTCGTTCGTGAAGCCTTTCGAGCGAAGATTACTGAGATAGGTGCAAAGCTCTTCGGTTGCGCGTACTGGGGCTTCGACTGCGTGGTCGCCAAGCTCGGGGCGTTCCTCCATCTCACCCATGCACTTTCGAATGACTGAGCTGCGTTCATGTAGATGAGTTACGACAGCCGCGCACCATTGTGTCAGCTCAGCGGCAGGATCTTCGGGGTCCAGGGGAAAGGAATTCGTAAGCGCGTTGACGTCCGAGCCGCGGATTGCTTCCTGTAGCAGCGCTTCTTTCGACCCGAAGTACCGGAATATCGTGACCTCGTTCACAGACGCGGCATCGGCGATGCGGCGAGTAGTGGACCCGCGAAACCCGTGTTGGGAAAAGACCTGGACGGCGGCGTTGAGAATGGTGGTGCGAGTATCCATAGGGACGGATATTAACGGCACCAGAACATGTGTGCAAGTGGCTACTTGCTTACATCAGATGTTTTCGGGGGCTTTTTAGGGGGATTAAGCGAGTCCTTGCCGGCCAGGGAATCGGCAGTCGCCGATCCAACCACAATCCATTTATGCCCGATTATTCCGGGTGGGCTGACTATCAGAAAGCGGAAGCTGAGCAGGCGCTGGGTCTCCTGGGATTCTGTCGGATTTCCGCCGGGAACAATAATTCCAAGTGGCTGTGCCGAACGAATCACGTCGAAGAGAGCGACATTGGGGAGGATTTCGCGGTACGAGGTCGTCACGGTCATCCCCAGAATCGGGGGTTTAACGGTTCCGCCCCGGGTAAGCCTGAAATCAGCGCGCCGGATTTTGTACGTAGCGCTATCCATGAAGATGGACCCCTCCACATCGGGAGCGATCAACGTCGAATCGGGCGAAAAATCAATTCGGTGGGCGCGCACGCCGTCCTGAGTGACTACGCCAGCGTACTTGAAGCAGTGATTAGTGAGAAAGCTTCGGTCCGCCAGGTCTGAAAGCGTGGGGAGGCGCATCAGCCGGATGTCGCCAAAAAGCTTGCTTCGATCATTGCTGACGACCTTTCCCCGGCGATACCGCCACGTATCGTCGCTCCTGAAGGTTACCGTGTCGTATTGTAGCGTGTGCTGTTTTGTGGTCAGGTCATACGTGTCGTGGGCCTGAGCAAACTTGTATTCGAATGGGTAAGTACGACGTAAAAGCTGCTCGCGCTCTGCGTTCTTTTTCGCTTCCCCAAGAACCAGGGTAAGCTCCGAATCGGCGACCGCGAGAAACTCGTCTGGCACGATGCACAGTCGCGGGGGAGCACTGACTTTCACTTCATCGAGAGCGGTCGCAATGCGCGTCATTCGCAGCGAAAGCACAATCGGCGTATTCGGTGTGACGATGATAGTCGTGTCTTCGGGCAGATACCCAACCTGCCGAACGTGCAGCTGGTACTTGCCTGGCGCGACCGCGTAGTAAGCAAACTTCCCGGCCTGATCGGTGAAACGGTCGCGTCCAACCGGCTGCAGCCTGACTGTGCTGAACGATATCGGGCGATTGGTCTCATCCGCGACAATCGTTCCGCTCAGGGTGACAGCACCGGGCGGAATGGCTCCTGCATCGGGAGAAGCTGGCGGCGACACCTGAGCATCCAGCCGCGGTACGACAGCCGCAACGATGAGAAATAGCGGCAGAAAGAACTTCATTACATCTGTGTGATTGTCGTAAGGGTGCGCCATGTCGGGCGCCCGCAAGGCGGCGCCCAACATATGATGCAATGCGTGGCATTGTCAAACTGTTCATTTGCATGCCCTTACGCCACCAGGGAGCGGGAAGCTCGCGGACGCGAATTACATCATTTCCGACTTGAGGAGCGCGTCGACCTCGGCGGCAGCTCCGATGGTAGCGACTGTTACGCAGTGCCTATTTCGCCGGCGTTCGTGGCCATCGGTACCGATCTTTTGATCTTGACCAGCGTTTTCAGCCGACTCCAACAACCTCCCGCCGAGGAGGAAGCGCGGGAACGGGCGCCGACGCGGACATAGGCCTCCTTTCGCCCACCTGCTGCCTCCACATCGCGTAGTAGAGTCCCGTACTCGCAATGAGCTCCTCATGCTTGCCGGCCTCGACAATCCTCCCGCGCTCGAGAACGTAGATACGGTCGGCATGCATGATCGTCGACAACCTGTGCGCGATAAGGATCGTCATCACCGCACGGTCATTGGCCACATCACGCATCGTTCGGCTGATTTCCTCTTCCGTCAACGAATCCAGCGACGACGTCGCCTCATCGAAAACGAGAAGGTGCGGCTTTCGCAGCAACGATCGAGCAATCGACAATCGCTGCTTTTCTCCACCGGAAACCTTCACTCCGCCTTCTCCAATAACCGTATCGAGGCCCTTGTCGGCACGCGCAAGCAGCGTATGAGCAGCCGCCTTGTGCAGCACATCGAGACACTCGGCGTCGCTCGCATCCGGCCGGACGAACAAAAGGTTCTCACGAATGGTTCCGGAAAAGAGTTGAGAGTCCTGCGTCACGAATCCGATTCTTTCGCGCAGCCGATCGAGGTCAATCACTTTGCTCGACAACCCGTTGTAGAGAATCTCACCCTGCTGCGGCGGATACAGTCCGACCAGTAATTTCACCAGCGTTGTCTTGCCCGCCCCAGAAGGCCCGACAAACGCGATGGTATCTCCCCTCTTCGAGCTAAACGAGATACCACTCAACGCCGGCACACTCGCCGTCTGATGCGTAAACGTGACATCTCGGAATTCGAGCGTGTCCAGATCGTCCACAGGAACTGGATTCTCCGGCTTGGGATCCTTCGGGATCGCCAGAATATCCCGGAAATTCTGAAGAGACACTTCTGTTTCCCGATATGTATTGATGACGTTGCCGAGCTCCTGCAGCGGACCGAAAACGAAGAACGAATAGATAAAGAGCGAGAAAAACTGGCCGACCGTAATTCTCTGCGTAAAGATGAGATACAGCATCAGGAACAGGATGCCAGTGCGCATCAGGTTCACGAACGTACCCTGAATGAAGCTCAAGCTCCTGAGATACCGAACCTTCTTCAACTCCAGTTTCAGGATCTTGTGTGTAGTGGAATTCAGCCGCCGGACTTCCTGATCCGCGAG
>JANYKY010000172.1 GCA_025357975.1 Gemmatimonadaceae bacterium | reverse complement strand
CCGATTGGCTGGCGATAGGCGATAATGGCAAGAGTTTCGAGAGCAGCGGCGGAAAGTCTTTGCGGACGGGCGGCGAGCTGGGCTCGCTCGATGGTCTCCGTAAATTCCGGCCTCGTGAGAATCTGCCATCCGCCACCAACTTCGACGAGCTCAACACCATGCCCGTCTTCATCATAATGTCGTCGCAGATCATCGAGGGCACCGACGATGTCAGCTTCCGTAGTTTCCCCGTCCGCTGCCATCACTTTCAGGTCTGAAGCTTCCACCGGACGCGCGCTCGAGAAGAGCGCCGCTTCAAGCAGCTTGGCTAGCTGAATCACTGGATATTTCTACTGATGCGAATGGTCGTTTCTGCGCGAGCCTGAGCTCGCCGCGTTTTGCTAGCTCGAGCAGCGCGAGGAGAGTGGAGAGGACTTGCCACGGCTCGGCACTCCGAGAAATCATGTCGCCCCACCGTGCGCGGGCGCGCAGGGCAAGGACGGCACGTACAGTTGCGATTGCTCCATCGACATCGAGTGCTCGCGGGACGATGTCGTGCACCGCCGGCTTTCTCGCAACCCGAATCACTCGATCGACTGCGGCAAAGAGCTCAGCGAGCGACACCGAGAGTGCGGCCGCTGCAGGCGCCGGCGAGGAAAAGTTCTGCGGCAGATAAGCGCGTGCGAATCTGTTGCGGCGATCGTCGCTGCGACGCTCGAGAATGTCCACCACTTCGCGCACCTGCTGGTACTCGAGGAGGCGCCGCACCAGCTCGGCACGCGGATCTTCCCATGACTCTTCTCCATCGCGTCGAGGCAGGAGCATCTGTGCCTTGATGCGCACGAGCCTCGCCGCCATTTCCAGATAGTCGGCGGCTTCGTCGAGCGCGAGTGTGGAGATGCGCGCGAGAAACTGCTCGGCGATTCTGGCAACGGGGATATCCTGAATGTCAATCTGCTCGTCGCGAATGAGGCTGAGAAGCAGATCGAGCGGGCCGGAGAACTGGCTGAGCTCGACGACAAAAACTTCGCCCTCCCGGAGCGAAGCGCCCCTCACGGAGGTTGCCCTCAAACCGTCCACTGGCTCGGCAAAACGTACGGCGTGACAACCTGCGTCAGCGCTCCAATCAACGCGAAAGCGGGTTTGAACCAGATCATCAGAAACGGTCGGCCCACAGAAATCAGCAGGAAAAGAACGACCAGACCATAGCGTCCAATTCGCTGATACCCGAGACCCCATGCGGGAGGCAGCAAATATTTCATGACGTGGGAACCGTCGAGCGGCGGTATTGGAATGAGGTTGAACGCAGCTAGTGCCACGTTGAGCTGAATGCCGTAGACGAGCATCAGCTGAAAGATGACGGCCGGCGCGGCAATGGCTGGCGATAGTGCGCCGATGTAATGAACCAGAATGACGAGCGGAACGCAGATGATCGCGATAATGAGATTTGTTATCACGCCGGCGAGCGACACTGCAATGTCGCCTTTCTTGAAATTCCTGTAGTTGCGCGGATTGACTGGCACCGGCTTCGCCCCACCGAAGACGACGCCACCGGCCAGAAAAAGCATGAGTGGAAGCAGGATCGTCATGAAGGGATCGATGTGCTTCGCCGGATTCCAGGTGAGGCGGCCAAGCTGATACGCCGTCATGTCCCCATTCTTCATCGCTACGTAGCCGTGGGCATATTCGTGCGCGACCATCGAAAACAACAGCACGGGCGCAATGAGGATGAAGGTTTGAACCTGGCTCAAATTGAATCGGTATGGGAGGTACGGCGTGTTTCGGGCGCGCGGTACAAGTTAGCGTCCGAGGGGCACATTCGGCAGACGGCGGTTTTGGATTGCGGACTAAAGACGTAGACAACAACCTTGCGGACCGAGGCCTAACTGCCGCTTCGGACTGCGGATTAACTTCGGATTGCGGACCTGCTACGGACTGTCGACTGAAAACCAAAACTTCATCACCGGTTTTTGCAGTGGTGTACGGACTCCGCAGTGGGTGCGTACTCCGAAGTCAATCCGCAGTCCGAAATAGCGCTTAGTCAGCAGTCCGAGTATGACATTTCTAATGGTGCTGAACACCC
>JANYKY010000158.1 GCA_025357975.1 Gemmatimonadaceae bacterium | reverse complement strand
TTGATAGGTTCCGGCTTCGGGTTTGGCGACTACACCGTCGAGTCCAGCACCTTCGAAGCGACCAAACCAGTCTGTGGCGGTTATCCGGTTGCGCGTTGCAGGGGTCAGGTAAAGCGGCGGCCGCGCTTTCGCCAGCAGCGATTCGAGTCGTGTACGTCGTTCGCTGAACGGTCTGTCGCAAAGGCTTTCATCGTCATCGCATAACAAATCGAAGAAAACAATGGACGCCGGCGTTTGCTCGGCGAGGAGCTTCACTCGCGATGCCGCAGGATGGAGGCGCAATTGAAGCGTGTCGAAATCGAGGCCGTGCTCATTTGCGATTACGATCTCTCCGTCAAGGACGCATCGTTCTGGTAGTTGAGCCTTGAGATGATCGACCAGCTCCGGGAAGTAGCGATTGAGCGGCTTTTCGTCGCGGCTCTGGATCAACACCTCCTCGCCGTCCCGGAACACGAGTGTGCGGAACCCATCCCACTTGGGCTCGAATATCCACTCATCCCCGGGTGGAAGCTCGCCAACGCGTTTTGCGAGCATTGGCAGTAGTGGAGGATTGACCGGCAGGTTCATCTTGTATTTCTCCGTTTCACTACTCCGCCAGCGTCGTGATGGTCATCGTCTGATTGTGCATCTCGCAAGCGGCGTTCGGAGTCAGTGGTGAGATCTCGCCATACGAGTAGAATCCGGCGAGAACCGCCTTTGGCCCGAACAGCTTTGCGGCAGAGCCAACTTCCTCCTTCGTTCTCGTTTGCAATACCAACTTTCTGCCAATACAACTTATGAGAAGAACGGATTGGCTGATTCCGCGGCTTCACGAGCAGCTCGCTCTGTTTCGACATCCGTATTCGTTCCGAACCAGCGGACGACAATCCCTTCGCTGTCTTTCACCGGAGTCACGCGAGTAAGAAACCGGCGAAACTCGCCGTCACTCCGTCGAAGGGGAAACGTCATTTCGAATTCTTGCCCGCTCGCGATGGCTTGCCGCCATTGTTCCAGAACACCCGGGAGTTCCTTGGGGTCATGAACTGACTGCCAGCCCCAACCGTCCATCTGCTCGGCAGTGCTGCCCGTGTATTGGTACCACTGAGCGTTGTACCAATCGATGAAGCCGTCCGGGCGAGCGGTCCACGCAAGGGTAGGAATCGCGTTCGCGAGTGTCCGAATTTCCATTTCCCGAGCGAGGGAATCGGCGCGGCCCTTTTGTGCCTGCGCGACCATCTCCTCGAGCTGAGCCGCAGAGGCGTTGAGCTCTTCGGTTTGCACTTCGAGCTCCACTGTATTTTCCTGTAACTGTTGATTTGCGATCTCCAACTGAACCTGCTGGTCTTGTAGCTGCTCGTTGGCCTCGGTGAGTTGGGCGCGCACCTTCTCGCTCACCTCTAGCAGCCGCTCCGCCTCGAGCGCGCTCCACGACTCGCCAGTGCGATACACGCGGTCTAAAAGTCAAAGAGCGGTTGACCTTCGATCTCGGGAAAGGCCTCACGCGTGGTCAGGCCGGTAACGTCTCTTCCGCCGCCGCTGACCTTTCTATAGTAGTCGTTAACAAGCGCGTGCCGATGCTCGGGGCCGAGGAGAACGGCAACGGGAGCCGGAATGTTGAGAACGACAGCCTTGAGTATTTCGAGTCTCGAGCCTGATTCTATCGTATACAGGGCGATCGCCGGTTCATCTTCAGTGCCTTTATCCGCTTGAACGAAGATGACATATGCACCGCGGGCAGCAGCAATCTTCCTTAGTTCCTCGATTAACGCTGTCGCAATTCCTTCTCGTCGATACGCTGCCTTCACAGCGAGGTCGTAGATGTAGATCTCGCTGACGCTCTTGCTGGAACTTCTTGAGTGTACGTCCGCTTGTCGTCGAAAGCATCGCCGAAGGTTGTGCAGAGCGGCTTCATCAGCCCGATGTCGTTTTTCCTGATCTGGAGAATGCTTACGGACACGTGGCGACTCAGGCCAACTGCTCAACAAGCCATGCTGCCGCGTCGTCGGCGGATGCGGGGGGAAGCACGTGTCCTGATTCATACCATTTCAACGTCTTTGGTTCTAACGCGACATCGAACAAAGCCTGAGCCCTCTCGCGCTTAATTGTACGATCATTGATTCCATGCAGCATGAGCAGCGGCCGGCCTTTCAATGACTTCACCGATGTAAGGGGATTGGTCACCATTCGCACCATGCTTGTCCACGGGGTTTCGGGAAGGTCACCACCGGCCGCGACCACTGTGGATTTGATTCTCTTCTCTCTGGCGGCAGTCTGCAACGCGATGTAACTGCCGAGGGAGTATCCGGCGATGCCGATACGCAGTGGATGAATGGCTTCGTGCGCGGCCAGCCATCCAATCGCGTCTCTGGCCTCGACGAGCGCACTCTTCCAGTGTTTCATCAGGCCGAGCGGATTGGTCCGTGCTTCCTCGAACATGTCTTCATCCCGCGAGCCGTGCAGTGGGAGATCGAATGACAGGCTGGCGATTCCGCGGACGGCAAGCGCTACGCCCATGGTGTTCGAGAGCACTTCTTTGGATGAGCTATAACCGTGTAGCAGTAACACTCCCGGCACGCGACTCTCGAGGTCGGGGCGCAGGAGTAGCGATGGGACACCGGCACCTCCGAGCTCGATGATGTCGGTGCGACGGAGAATTTTGGTTTTCATGGATTTTTGGGTCCAGGAATTTTGGCGGTTATTATTGTCAGCCTTGGCGGCGTCCATCTTGCTCTAGATGACTACCAATCACCGTCAGTATAGTCGAATCATTCATCCATTTTACAGAGAGAGGGCGCCATGAGCATCTTCGGAGATATCTGGTCCAAAATAACCGGTCACGCGCAGGCGGCGTCTGGCGCGGGGATGCCAAGTGCCGGCTCCACTCCAGTTTCCATGTCGGACGTGACTGCATCTTCGTCGAGCACCGCCCCGGCGGCAGTGGACGTCGAAGCGATCATGACGGATCTCGAAACCAAGAGTGGGCATAAGAGCAATTGGCACGAATCGATTGTCGACATGATGTCGCTGCTCGGCATGGACAACAGCCTGGCTCAGCGAAAGGCGCTTGCGACTGAGCTCGGTTACACCGGCAGCATGAACGACAGCGCGACGATGAACGTGTGGCTGCACAAGGAAGTGATGAAGCAGATGGCCGCGAATGGAGGCAAGGTTCCAGCGAGCATGCTCGACTGATCATCCGCTCGCGACTTCCGGAACGGGCGCCCGTACCCTTCACGGCGCCTGTTCTGGATGATGAACCTGATGTCGACGTCGCGATCAGGTTGGCCGCGTGGAGCAAAAAACTTTTCTCGCATACGTTGCGAAAAAGGTTCATTTTGTCCCCGTTGCGCCCGCTCCCCGGAGATTTGCCGCTCTTTCCGGTTGGACTCCCACTACTGACAGAGGATCAAATGCACAGACAGCAAAGCCGGACAGGCCTGACGTGTACGCATGCCCCGACCGTCGCTCGGGATATGTCTGTGGGCGGCCTTCGGCCACCGTGGCATATGGTTCCAGCAATCGCCTCATTGGCGGTGCTGGTGTTGTCTGCTTGTTCCTCTTCTCACCCGACCTCACCCCCGGCTTCAACCCCACCGCACGAGACAACTGTGCCGGTCACAACCTCTGGTTATGTCGAGGCCAGAACGTCGCAGATCGTGACCGACGGATCACCACCATCCCAGGTTTTTGACGATTTTACTGTCTCGACTACCCAGACTATCACTACGGTTGGATGGCAGGGCATCTACTGCGTCCAGCAGGTGAATTCTGCCGCCCCCGCGCCAACGGCGTCGGCCTTCACGGTGTCGTTCTATCCTGACGCAGGTGGCCGGCCCAATCTGCCAGCGATACTTCAGACGTCGACGTTTACGGTGGCACAGACAGGCCAGGCTCTGGAGAAGACCGTCTCCGGTCTCACGTGTGGCACTGCTACGCCTACGACATGGCCGTTCTACCGATACTCGGTGACGCTGCCAACGGCCTTCACGGCGACGGCGGGAACGAAGTACTGGATAAGCATTCAGGCGACCACCCCCTCGTATGCCGTGTACTTCGGCTGGCGCGACGGAACACCAAACAACAATTCCTCGCTGCAGCTGTTCCAGGGCGTGTACACGACGTACAACGTCGACCGAGCCTATTCACTGAAGTAAACCAGCCCTTGGCTCCCCGGGTTTCGGGGAGCCAAGGTCGTGGTGGTCTTTAGTTGCGTCGTGTCAGCTCGCTATTAGTAGCCTGCTGCCATTCCGTCCTTCCGCGGATCACTCCCCGCCGCGAAGCCTCTCGGAAGTCGCACGATTGCCTGCGCCCCGCCGAATGAAACCGTCGGCTGCTCGATGATAACGTGTCCCATGGCCGAGAGTGCCGCGCGGACGCCATCGCCGATGGGGGCCTCTAGCGCCACGCGCTGCCCGTCGTAGTGGCGAAAGCGAGGCGCATCGATCGCCGCCTGCACATCCATGCCGAACAGGAAGTAATTGAGCAGGAACTGCACGTGTCCCTGCGCCTGCACACCACCCCCCATGAGCCCAAAGCTCATGTACGCCTCGTCTCTCCCGTTCACAGTATGTGTCACGAAGCCGGGAATCAGAGTGTGAAACGGCCGCTTTCCAGGCGCGACGGTGTTCGGCAGGCCTGGCGTGAGCGCGAATCCTGCCCCGCGGTTGTGCAGCGCGAAGCCGGTGCCCGGCACGACGATACCCGAGCCGAAGAGGTCGTACAGCGAGTTGATGAAGGACACCATGTTTCCATCGGCATCGGCGACCGTCAGGTAGATCGTCTCGCTTTTTGTGCGCAGCTCACCGGGATCCACGCGTTCCTGCGCATGCGCCGGATCCAGATGCCGGCGTCGTTCGGCAATGAACTGGTCGGTTAGCATGCGCTCCGCCGGCATGTCCAGATGGTCCGCATCGCCGACGAAGCGATCGAGGTCCGCATAGGCGAGCTTCTTCGCCTCGATAAGGTGATGCAGATAGGCCGGTGAGTTGTGCCCCATCGCCTTGAGGTCGTACGGCTCGAGAATGCGCAACATCTCGAGTGCAGCAATTCCCTGATTGTTGGGCGGGAGCTCCCAGACACGATAGCCGCGGAACGGTACCGAGATCGGTGTAACCCAGTTTGGCGCATTCTTGCGGAGGTCATCGAGCGTGACGAAGCCGTTGAGCGCGGTGAGCCGCGCCACGATGCGCTGGCCTATCGAGCCGCCGTAGAAAACCCCGGTGCCGCTGTCCGCGATCATCTGCAGCGTGTGCGCGTAGTCGGGGTTCCGGAACCATTCGCCAGCCTTCGGCGCACGGCCGCCTGGCAGGAAAGTCGCGGTCGCGGACGAGTCGTGCCGGAGGAACGCGGTCTCGTTCGCCCACTGTGCGGCGATAATTGGCGAGACCGGAAAGCCGTCCCGCGCGTAAGTGATCGCCGGCACTAGCGCCTGGGCAAGCGTGCGCCGTCCATACGTTCGCACGAGCATGTCCCATCCGGCGAGTGCGCCGGGAACGGTGACTGACATGACGCCCTGCTGCGACCCGGACTGGAAGCCGCGCGCCAGCAGCGTCTCGCGCGTCATGAGCGAGCCGGCACGTCCGCTCGCGTTCAGGGCGACAAGCTTTTGCTCCTTTGCAAGCCATACAAGCGCAAACATGTCGCCACCGATCCCAGTCATGTGCGGCTCGGTTACGCTCAGCACCGCGGCGGCGGCGACGGCGGCATCAATCGCGTTGCCACCCTGGCGCAGGACATCGAGGCCGGCTGCAGTGGCGAGCGGTTGGCTCGTCGCGATCGCTGCGTTCGGGGAGTAGACGGTTGAGCGGCCTGCCATGGAGGTTGGTCGCTGCGCCTGCAGAATGTTAGGAGCGACGAGAAGCGTGGCGGCGATCATTGTGATTCTTGACACTCGGGCTCTCCGGAAGTTCGAGTTCAGCCACCCGGCTCCTTCGCACGCATGCGTTGCGTGCCGCCGATGCGCTGCAGCGTGCCGCGGCGTTGATCGCATCTGACTTCAAGCCATCGACGCTGCACGTCGTGTCTCTCGACCTGCGTCTGACCGATGCCGCCGAACGCGAGGGCTTCGCCGTGTCGAGAGCGTATTTGTCAAAACCGTCCGGCGTCCACATCGCGAAGAAAGTTGATGATCCCTTCCACGTAAATCTTCTGGTCGTCGTAAATCGCGAGGTGGCTGCCGTTCGGACAGTGCAGGTAGCGCCCCTTTTGTACCTGATACGCCATCCACTCCATGTGCGAGGGGTCCATCGTATCGTACCGGGCGCCGATTGCCAGTGTCGGTACGCTGATCTTCGGCAAATCCGCGGTGCGATCCCAGTTCAAGAGTTTTCCGCTTGCGCCGAGTTCACTCGGCCCCTGCATCGGGATGTAGACCGCCTGGTTGAGATGCGCGAACATCCGGTTCACAGGTTCGGGCCATTGATCGGGCCGCATTCTCAGAACATGCTTGGTGTAATGATGCTGGATGAGCAGATCCATATAGCGTGGATCGTCATACTTTTTCTCGGCCTCGAGGCGTTTGATCTCCGCGAGCGCTTCCTGGTCGAGCGCGGGCATGATGACTTCGTTCGCATACTCGTTGTATGCAGGGATACTCGCCATCATGTTCGAGATGATCAGACCTTTCAGGTGCTGCTGGTACTTGAACGCGTATTCGAGGGCGAGGATGCCGCCCCAGGAGTGGCCGAGTAGATAGAAGTTCTCCTTGTCGAGCCCTAGGGCCACGCGGACCTGTTCCACCTCCTCGACGAAGCGCGCCGTCGTCCAGAGATCAGGCTCCTTGGGCTGGTCGGAATAAGCGCTGCCGAGCTGATCGTAGTAGATGAACTCGATGCCCTCCGCGGGCAGGAAACCCTCTAGCGATTCGAAGTACTCGTGCGTGGCCCCGGGCCCGCCGTGGAGCAAAAGCACCTTGATGCGCGGGTTG
>JANYKY010000140.1 GCA_025357975.1 Gemmatimonadaceae bacterium | reverse complement strand
CGGTCTTCGTAAGGACCTGGCCTTCAACCCCGACCGAATGCATAAAGATTTACGGCACGACGCTCGACCAGAAGTGGAACAACGAGTGTAGCTGAGCGACTCCAAGAATGAAAACGGCGTCTCGAACCGAGGCGCCGTTTTCATTTAAGGGGTACTACGGTTTTGTCGTTGATCAGGTCAACGTCTGTTCAACTTTTGAAAGGGGGAGATGCGCGAGGTCATCACCGAGGGAGCCCATCGGCCTGGTTTCAGCAGCGTGAGTTCAGCGTCTGATCCCAGCAGCCAGCCTGCACCGGAATTGTTAAACCGGCAGCGTCAGCCGGAGCGAACCACTCTACCTCCTTCCGATATTTTGTGCAAGATCATTGGCCCGGCAGTATACGAACTGCCAATTCGTCAACTAGTTTGAGTAGCCGGCTGCCTTCGCAGCAGAAAGGATCGTTGCTTTCGCCAGCGAACATTGCGCAGCTGTCCAGGAGTCAGCATTGCAGAGCTCAGCGCCAGTGATTGCGCCTGTTCCGAGCTTGTCACTCGCATTGTGTGCAGATGTCGCGAGCGCCCAGTAAAGAAGCAATGTCTGCCGGTCTTCCGGTTTGTCGGACTCCATCATCTCCCTCACCCGGATAGGCCCGCTCATCTCCCCTACATATTTTTCGTACTCGGCCGCAACCTTGTCTTTACTGAACAGACTCATCACCCCTTTGCTGGCCTTCATCGCACCGCCCAGCAGAGTCGTGCCGATCATCGCCGGGTCTGCGCCCTTTAACGCCCTGACGCCGTTCGCAATCGTAGACAGCGAGCCCGCTTTGCCCAGCATGTCCCCGCCTTTGTCTTGGAGGATATCGATCTCGTCCTCGAGCGCCTTTGTCAGTGGCTGGACGTAGCGAACATTCAATGACGAGAGGGTTGCATCCACGACACCTTCGGCTCCGCCTGATTCACCCAGCTGAGAGAGCGCTGCCGATGCAAGAATGAAGGCCGTGCCGGCGGAGTCGGGAATAACTGACGACCATGCGTAGGTCCTGAAGTCGGTTGCTGCAGCCTCGACAGCTTCAGAACGCAGGCTATCGATAGCGCTGGAGTCCTTCGCCCGCTCGTAATACGAATCGACTTCACGCGCCTTCTTATACATTCGCAATGCCTCGCCCGCGACGTACGATCGACGCCGCTGCACGTATGACTCGAACTCGTTCACCGCAGCCTTTGCCACCGTGTTCACACTATCCTGTTGCGCAACACTCAGGAGTGACGCGAACAACAGAGCTTTCAGCTCGGGGCTGCCGGATGGGTCTGCAATCATGTTCGCCCACATCGCCCGCTTGGTTGCCGTGTCGCCGTTGGCGCGTTTGTTCAGGAACGCGTCAACCGCCTTCGGGTCCCCCAATGCAATTGACAGCAGCCCCGGCATAAAGCGATATGGTCCAACTTCGGGAAATTGGCCGAGCTGCCAGACGAAAAGTTGTTTTGCTTTACCGACGCATGCCTCAAGGTTTCCTTTCGTCAACCTTGTAACCGAGGACAACGACCAGTGGAGTGGCAGCGGGCACGCCAGACACTCGCTCCCGCTTGGTGAATCGCGAAACGGTGTTCCATATCCTGGCGGAGTTTTGTACGTCGCGCATCCCTTTACAAGAGTTGCAGCGGAGCGCGTCTCGCCGGGCCCTGCACACGCGTCGTCTGCATCAACCGGAGTGGTGCTGTCGTGAAACTGGTTGGGCACGTCCAGCACTCGCCACCATTCTTGGAATCGAGGAACGTTGGCGTGGCACAATCGGTCGACGGTGCTCGCGCCAACTTGAGCGCTGCGCGACCGAGAGCCTCGCATCCTCGCTCCACCGTCGCGCCGCCGCCGATGATCGGACATCGAAGGCTGCCCGGTATCGGAAGCCGTACTGCCGGGCGTTCGCTGAGGAGTTTTTGCATTTCAGGCGGATTCGGTCGCGCGGGCGAGCTCAGCGCTGCACTCGAAGGCGCTGCGGCTGACGATCCGCTCGAAAGGACGCCTCCCATAGCGTTCCCGACGGCGTCAGCTGCAACTCCTACCGCGGCGCCGGCTAC
>JANYKY010000110.1 GCA_025357975.1 Gemmatimonadaceae bacterium | reverse complement strand
ACCCGTGGGTCGGCGAGCGCCTTGATGATTATCTCCGGTCCGATTCCGCGGGGATCGCCCGCCGTTACGGCAATGCGCTGAATCACACCTATAATCTAAGGGCTACGTACGTCTGCTTTCGAAGCTGATCGAGAAGGGTGCGAGTCGCCTTTTCTGCGACGAGCTGCTCACGAATTCGCGACTTCACTTCGGCCTCGTTGTACTGGCCCGCTTCGTTGACAGTGACGAGCTGGATCACAGCCCACTTCGACATGCCACGCGGATTAGCGAGCTCGAACGGGCCGGAAACGTCACCCGGCTTCTTCCCCGCAACGGCGCTTTGATACACGGCAGGAAGTGAATCGCGAATGAAGGGCTGAAGGATGCCTTTCTCTTCTGCCGGATCGTGGTATTTCGTCACTAGTGAATCGAATGACACTCCCTTTTTCATCAGCTGCGAGACAGTGTCGGCAACTAGCCTTGCCTTGGCCACATCCGCGGAATCGACAGTCGAAATGATCAATATGTGCCGCGCTTTTACTTCCGCGGCCTGCACGCGATCGACACGCATGATATGAAATCCGAATGGCGACTCGAACACGGGGCTCAACTGCCCAGGCTGGAGCGCAAACATCATCCGGTCGAATTCTGGCACCATTACGCCGCGACGATTCCAGCCCAGATCTCCACCCTGCGCCTTCGATCCCGGATCCATCGACTCGCGCCTGGCAATCTGCTCGAAGTCACCGCCCTTCTTGATCTCGACGAGAAGTGAGTCGGCCTTCGCACGTGCACGTTTCTTCGCCTCTTCCGTTGGCTTCGGAGCAACTACGATCTGACGAAATGTCAGGCTGGCTGGAGCCGCCTGAAGCGAAGCCTTGTTCTTGTCGAAGGCTTCCTGCACTTCCGCATCTGTCACATTACGGCCAACCGCTGTCTTCCGAAGTTCCTCATACGCTTTCTGCTGAAGTGCGCGGCGATAAAACTGGTCGTACAACGTCCGCTTGTATTCCTCGGGCGTCCCAAATCCCGCGCTCACCAATTCGGCCTTGTACTGATCGTCGGTCTGAAATTGCGCCCGAACTTTCTTCGCCTGATCGTCAACGCTTCGGTTCACCTCATCCTGAGTCGCGTCGAGCTTCAGCTGATGAGCTTTCTGCACAAGAATTTCTTCATCGACGAGGGCGTTGAGTGACTCCTTCGCCAGCGCCACCTGAGCCGCCGAATCTTTCGGGACTTCGAGACCAGCTGCTCGCTGCTGGTTGATCGAATTCATGACGTCGCTCCAGAGAATCACCTGATCCCCGACGACTGCCACGACTCTATCTACAGGGATTGAGGCGGGGACCGGAGCCTGAGTCCTCGACGGCGCAGTGGGCACGGTGAGCTGCGCGGCGGAGACCGCCGGCAGCACCGCAATCAATGAAGCAATGAAAACGTTTCGCATCTTTACTGTTACCCGTGAACGGCGTCCATGATTCTTACTTCTTCGCTGCTCCATTGGGCAGCGGAACTACCGTACTCGGTTGCCCGGTTTTTGTCGTTGAGTCGGACGCAAGACGAATCTTTGCGGCGGCGAGAAGAACTTTGTCGATATTTTCGGGCTTGATGGTGTAGTCGTACTTCTGGCGCAGCACATCCTGAACCGGCTGCGTCACATCAACGTACTGTGCCTGCTGAGCCAGAAGCTTCGTGATGTAATCTTCGACGCGCTGCGCGGCCAGCTTCGCCCGGTCGCTCTTCGACTTCGCAGCCGCGGCCAGATTCTTCGGGTCGACGTTGAGCTGCGTCCACGCGTTGGTCAGAGAGGACATGAACAGCTTTCTGATCTGATCGAGCTGCGCGGCGTCCGGGCCGAGCTTCGCACTGTCCGCGGAATGCAGCACAAGCTCATTGCGAACGAAATTCTTCACGAAGATCGGCAGCAACGAGTCTGGCGCAGACTTCACACGCTCGGCGATACCGGCCTGCGGAGGAAACGTTGCCATCCAGCGTGACAAATCGGCTGCTGTAAAGTTTCCAATGGTCGATGTCGCGAGAACCGTATTGTCGCTCTTGTGCGTCTGCGGATCCGAAACCACTGCGCGTACAGCTGCTGCGG
>JANYKY010000106.1 GCA_025357975.1 Gemmatimonadaceae bacterium | reverse complement strand
GCTGCGACGGTCTGGCGACTTCGCAATTGTCGGCATTGCCGATCCAGATGCAAAGGCTCTTGCCGCGTGCGGCGCAATAGCAAAGCGTGCGCAGCAGACGAGTGACTATCGTGAGCTGCTGACGTGATTGGAGAAGCCGGCACTCTTTCCGTCGATCGCGCCGCGTACTGGACGTTGAATTCAAGGCGGCGGCGAACACGCCTATGTCGAGTGGAGAGTTCGCCGCCATGTTTCCTTCGCCGCGTGCGCAAGCCGCCCACTTGTACGCGAAGCTGCGCGCTCCGTACAATGAGCCGTCATTTGGATTTTCCCTGAAGGCATTCGGGAACGCGATCGTCAACGGCGGCGCGGCATCGCCGGATATTGACGATGGATACGCAGCTCTGGCGGTTATCCTCGCTGCTGAGATTTCGTCGAGTACTGGCCGCAGGGTAGCGCTTTCGGAGCTGGCCGGGGCTCAAGCACAAACCGGCACCGGCTAGCTGTTGTCACAGCAGCGGGAGGTTGACGCGAACGTTCGACCGCGAGCCGGAGAGCTACCGGTGTCGTCGGTGATTCTCCCGACTTCGGACGATTTTTCGACGATTCGACTTACATTGCGAGCTCTGACTCGGCAGACAATTGTTGATCGCATCGAGCTTGTAATTGTTGCCCCTGTTGATGATCCGCGTGTCGATGCAGCGGAGGTGGCTGGGTTTGAAAGAGTTACCGTCGTCAATAGCGGACCTCTGCGAACGTCTAACATCTCGCGTGCGGCGGGAATCCGCGCGGCTTCGGCGGCGATCGTCGTTCTCTTGGAAGATCACTCGTTTCCGGATCCTGACTGGGCTTAAGCGCTCGTCAGGGCGCACGAAACGGGATGTGCGGTTGCCGCCCCGGTGCTGCGCAACGCGAATCCAAAAAGCATGACCAGCTGGGCGAACCTGTTGCTGGAGTATTATCCGTGGCTCGAAGGTGCGCCTGAGGGCGAGATGGTTGATCTCCCCGGACACAACAGCGCGTATAACCGGGACCTGCTTCTTTCCTTCGGCGATCGCCTCGAGTCGTTGCTCGAGGTCGAAGCAGTCGTGCAGAGAGAGATCATTCAAAGCGGTCACCGAATGCTTCTCGAGCCCAGGGCGAGAACAAGTCATCTCAATTTCTCACGGTTGACCTCCTCGCTGGAGCTGCGATTCAACGCGGGGAGATCGTTTGCCGGACACCGGGCGATGGGCTGGCCGGCGAAAAAGCGCGCAATGTATATCGCGGGAGGCCCATTGATCCCGCTCGTACGACTTATTCGGATCAGCACGATGTTGAGGAGGTCACCGCAGTACTCGTGGCTGTTTCCGAAAGTTATTCCAGCACTTTGCGCGATGCTCCTGGCAGACGGATTTGGTGAGACAGCCGGTTATGTCGCAGGGCCGGGGGACGCGCCGCGCTTTCTCGGAACGATTGAATTCAATCGCGTGCGATTCATGAATCTCTCCGATAAGGCTGACTACGCGGAGATGATTGGGCGGCTCGCGTGAGGATGCCCGTGGTGTCCGTGATCGTTCCAACATTCAACCGTCCGGAGGAGCTTCTTCGTTGCATCAGCGCGATCGCTGCGTGCCGGTTCGACCGGGATCAATTTGAGATCATCGTCGTGAACGATGGCGGGACCGTCGTAGATGTTGACCGCCTGGCGCGTGTTGCGGGAAACATGTCGTTGCAAGTGTTGACGAAGCCAAACGGAGGTCCCGCATCGGCACGCAACTTCGGCGCTGCCGCGGCGCGTGGAGATTTTCTCGCGTTCATCGACGACGATTGCGCTCCCGCTAACGACTGGCTGGAATGCCTCGAGCGCGCGCTTGCCGAGAGTCCGGACACTTTGCACGGCGGACGAACGCTCAACATGTTGCGCGACAACCGTTGTTCTCAAGCCAGTCAGGCCCTCGTCGATTACGTCTACAGCTACTACAACGACCCTACGCACTATCGCAGCTGTTTTTTTGCCTCCAACAACATGACCGCGCCTGCACGATTGTTCCGGGAAGCAGGCGGGTTTGACGAGTCGTTTCGTACCGCAGAAGACCGGGATTTCTGCCGCCGATGGCGAGCATCGGGGCGCGAATTCAGCTATACCCCTGAAGTTGTCGTCTTTCATGGCCACCGGCTGTCAATTAGGTCGTTTCAGCGACAGCACCTGCAGTATGGACGCGGTGCGCTTCCCTACTGGCGCAAGGCCTCGCGCACGAGTGACGCGAGGCTCAAAGTGGAGCCGATCTCATTTTATCTGGGAATGTTGCGCTATCCATTCAAGCAAAAGCAGACCCATGCTGGACTGGTGGCCCTGCTGATTTTCGTTTCTCAGATCGCGAACGCCGCAGGGTTTGCGTGTGAGTGGGCGGCCTCTTTCATCACTACCCTGAGGGCGCCGGGACAGCAGATGATCCGCAGCGATGCGGACTCTGCGCAATGCAGCTCGCCGTCCGTTTCGTACCACGGCGCGGCTGCGAACGAGACTTCGTAACTCTCAGCCTGACCCATCGTAACCTCCGCGAATCGCTCATGCGTCCCTTCGATCGCGGCGCTCAGCACCTTCACTCGGCGAGCTGCCGAAAGATCGAGAACCGATATCGCATCGAGCTTTCCATCGGTTGGCGAAGCGCGCGGGGCCACTCTGAAGTTGCCGCCAAAATAAGGAGCATTCGCGATTACGAGCATCATCCTCACTGCCGTTTCCGACTTCACTCCGGAGGCACTGAGAGCCATTTCGGCACCGCGAAATCCGAATAGCTGCCTGAGCGCCGCCCATATGTAAACGGAACGGCCCCGTAAGAGGATTGTCCGATCGAGTCCCTGAAGCACAGCGACGTCGAAACCAAAGCCGCAGCAATTCAGGAAATAATTGTTCTCGATTCGACCGACATCGAGGCGAAAATCCGATGGCTCGATGCTGAGACGAGCCATCTCGGCTACACCGACGTGTCGCGTCCCGAGAACTCTCCCGAAGTCATTCCCGGTGCCGGCTGGAAGAACGGCAAGACGCAC
>JANYKY010000083.1 GCA_025357975.1 Gemmatimonadaceae bacterium | reverse complement strand
GTCTGCGGTCTCGCCGCGTTATGCTATGCTGAGCTGGCGGCGATGATTCCGCAGGCCGGCAGCGCGTACGCCTACTCGTACGCTACACTCGGCGAAGTGATCGCGTGGATTATCGGGTGGGACCTGATCCTCGAGTACGCAGTCGGCAACGTTGCGGTGGCTGTAGCGTGGAGCGGTTACTTCGTGTCGTTCCTCTCCGCCTTCAACGTTCACATTCCACCTTATCTGACGCACGGGTATCGATCGGCTCTGCTGAGCTCGGACCCTGCGGTTCATGCGCTGTTACAAAACGCGCCTCGAATTGGTAGCGTTCCGATACTAATTAATGTGCCGGCGTTTGCCATCGTCATGGCAATCACCTGGCTGTTGCTCCGCGGCGTAAAAGAAAGTGCACGCGCCAACAACATCATGGTTGTAATCAAGCTCCTCGTGCTAACGCTGTTCGTCGTCGTCGGAGCGATGCACATCGACACCTCGAACTACGTTCCATTCGCTCCGAACGGCTGGCGGGGAATCCATCAGGGAGCGGCCATCGTCTTCTTCGCCTATATCGGTTTTGACGCGATCTCCACGGCGGCGGAAGAGACGAAAAACCCTCAGCGTAACATGCCGATTGGAATTCTCGGCGGGCTCGCCATTTGTACAGTCATTTACGTGATCGTCGGCGCTGTCGCGACCGGGATGGTGCCGTACAAGCAGCTCGCGGCAGCAGACCCTCTTGCAAGGGCGCTCACGCTCGGTGGCTTTACTACCGCGAGCTGGATCGTATCACTCGGAGCCGTCATTTCGTTGAGCGCTGTACTGCTCGTGTTTCAATACGGGCAGCCGCGAATCTTCTTTGCGATGGCGCGCGATGGCTTGCTGCCAAGGTGGGCGGCGAAAGTGCATCCGAAGACCCGGGTGCCGCACATCACGACTCTTATCACCGGACTCGCGGTCGCCGCAGGCGCTCTCCTCGCGGACGAAAACGAGATATACGACCTGACGAACATCGGAACGCTTTCGGCGTTCGCGATCGTGTGCATCGGAGTTCTTGCGCTTCGGTATCTCGAGCCAGAGAGGCATCGCCCGTTCAAGGTGAAGTTCGTCTGGCCTGTCACGATACTGGGCGCCGCAGCGTGCATCTATATCATGTTCGGTCTTCCGGTGCGTGCGTGGGAACGCTTCGGGGTCTGGCTGGTGATCGGGATGATCATCTACTTCGCATACGGCTTCCGTAACTCGACTCTCAGGCTCGCGCGGGACGCAGCTTCAGCCGGCACCAGCTGACCGTGTACCGGTATCTCCGGCGCGTCACGCTGACCCAGTGGATTCTCATCTCGATGGTTGTCGGAGTGCTTCTCGGGATTTATTCGCCCGATTTCGCGCAGAGTCTCAAGCCGCTATCGAACGTATTCCTGAGAATGATCAAGTCGATCATCGTGCCGATCATCTTCAGCACGCTTGTGGTCGGCATCGCGGGGCACGGCGACGACATGAAGCGCATCGGCCGGCTCGCATTCAAGTCGATATTGTATTTCGAAGTCGTAACGAGTCTGGCGCTGGTCGTTGGACTGCTTGCTGTGCACGCCGTCAAGCCGGGTGTGGGTGTCGTGCTCGCAGCGTCGGCGGCGGAAGGGAAGGAGCTGGCGGCAAACACGCAGACCGCCAGCGGATTTCTCGAACATCTCGTGCCGGCGAGCTTCTTTGACGCAGCCGCGAAGAACGAGGTTCTGCAAGTCGTATTCTTCGCTGTGTTGTTTGGGGTTGCGCTGTCGAAAGTTCCGATGGGCAGGCCGAAGGAAACGGTTCTCATTGGCATCGAAGGGCTGTCAGAAGTGATCTTCAAGTACGTCGGTATAGTGATGGCCTTCGCGCCAATTGGAATTGGAGCGGCGATTGCGGTCACCGTTGGGCACAGCGGAGTCTCAGTGCTGCTCAACCTCGGCAAGCTCGTGATGACCCTGTACGGCGCGCTGGTGGTTTTTGTCCTGTTGGTTCTGCTGCCGATCGCAACGCTCTTCAAGGTTCCGATCAAGACATTCGTACGCGCGGTGAAAGAACCGGCGCTCATTGCGTTCTCGACTGCGTCTTCCGAAGCTGCATTGCCGCGCGCGATGCTGGCAATGGAGCGCATTGGAGTGCCGCGCAGAATTGTCGCGTTCGTGATGCCGACGGGTTATTCGTTCAACCTCGATGGATCGACGCTGTATCTCGCGGTCGCATCGATCTTCGTCGCGCAAGCGGCCAACGTGGACCTCTCGCTCGCCCAGCAGCTGCAGATGATGCTGACGCTCATGATCACGTCGAAAGGCGTCGCCGCGGTTCCTCGTGCATCGCTGGTAATTCTGTCCGGTACGCTTGCGTCGTTCGGATTGCCGCTGGAGGGAGTGGCGATCATCCTCGGAGTCGATGCGCTGATGGACATGGCGCGTACGAGTGTGAATCTCGTGGGGAACTGTCTCGCTTCAGTGGTAATGGCGAGATGGGAAGGCGAGTTTGTTCCGGTCCGGGAACCGGAACCAGCGTCCCTTGCGGCATAGGCACCCGAAGTGACTCGCGAGATTCCGAGGCGCGCATTCGTTGGCGCTGCAGCAGCCGGGATCGCCGCAATCTGGGCCGGAACGAGCTGGTGGGAGTATAGAAAAGCCGGCGAGCATGTGGCGAGCGGCGCCGCGTTCGAGCTACGCACTTTCTCTCTGACGCAGGCCGCTGATGTAGACGCTTTCGCAGCCCAGATAATGCCGAGCGAGCCAGGGTCCCCCGGTGCACGAGAGGCGCATGTCATTCATTTCATCGATCACGTACTGGCCGATGTCACGCCTGAGGCCCGGCCCGATTTTCTTTTGCAGCTCGGCCAATTTCAGGCGCTGGTTACCGAAAGCCATGGATCTTCGCGCTTTGCGCAGTTGACGTCTGCCGAACAGCAGGCGATCATCACGAAACTGGAACATGACAAGCACCCGTTCTTTCACACGATTCGCGTCGCGACTCTCTATGGCATGTTCGCGAATCCTGAGTACGGGGGGAATTTCAATAAATCTGGCTGGAAGCTTCTCGGATTCGACGACCGTTTCTCGTGGACCGCACCTTTCGGGTACTACGACAAGCCGGAAAACATTGACGCTTAAATCAGCCTCGGCAGCTCCAACGTTCGTCACCTACTCACCGAACGACGAAGTTGACTTCGTCATCGTAGGGGCCGGTGCTGCGGGCGGCGTGATGGCGAGGGAATTGTCGAGAGCTGGATTCACTGTCGTTGTACTGGAGCAGGGACCCTATCTCAGGGCGGCGGATTTCAGGCACGACGAATTTGCGATCGACAACGCTGCGCTCATAAACAACTATCGCAAACAGCCCAACACGCTCCGAGCAACCTCGAGCGAAGTGGCGAAACCAGCGTCCGTAATTCAGTACGGCCGAATGGTAGGAGGGGGTTCGACACACTTTACTGCGAATTTCTGGCGTTTTCACGAGATCGATTTCATCGAGCGAAGCCGAAAGGGTCCGGTCGAGGGCTCGAATCTGGCGGACTGGCCGATCACGTACGCCGAGCTCGAGCGCTACTACGGCATGGTCGACACCGAGATCGGAATTTCTGGAGTCGATAATGCAAGTCCTTTTGAGCCGCCGCACAGTCATGGATATCCGCTGCCGCCGCTGCCGATAAAATCTTCGGGCGTTCTGCTCGAGCGCGGCGCGAAGAAACTGGGATGGACTGCGTTTCCATCCCCGATGGCAATTATTTCGCAGCCTTATCGTGGACGGTCCGCATGCGTTCAGTGCGGATTCTGCGAACAGTTCGGCTGTGAGATGAACGCCAAGTCGAGCACCCTTGCGTCAGTGATTCCGGAAGCGGAGGCGACTGGGAAGTGCGAGATCAGGCCGGACAGCTACGTGCGGAAAATAGAGATAGACGCGAAAGGCCGCGCGACCGGAGTAAAGTATTTCGATGCGCAAAAGCGCGAAATTTTTCAGCGCGCCAAGGCCGTCGTAGTCAGCGCGAATGGTGCTGAGACACCGAAGCTTCTGCTGATGTCGAAGTCGAATCTGTTTCCGGATGGTCTTGCAAATTCGAGCGGGTATGTCGGCAAGCACATCATGTTCAACGGAGGCGCCTACGCCGGAGGCCTCTTCGAGCACGAAGTGAACGGCTACAAGGGAACCGTGGTATCGCGGATAGTGCACGACTTCTATGAGCTCGATCCGAAGCTTGGCATTTCCGGTGGTGGCGGTATCGACTTTCGATTCGACAGTTATCCAACGTCATTTGCGAGAGGGGGTCTGCCGGAGGATGCGCCGAAGTGGGGAATCCAGTACAAGCGAATGCTCGAAGAGTACTACACACGAAGCGTATACATGCTGGCACACACGACGCAGCTTCCTGTAGAGACGAATACCATCAGTCTGGATCCAACGCTCAAGGACGATTGGGGCCTGCCTGCCATCTCGCTCACGTTCAAAAAGCATCCGAATGACGTGAAGCTTTCCGCCTTTTTTCTCGAGAGAGGAGTCGAACTACTCGATGCGGCCGGCGCCAAGAAAAGCTGGACGTATCCCGGGGACGATCCACTTCCCGCAGTCCACCTCCTCGGCACCTGCCGAATGGGGCATGACCCGAAAACGTCAGTCGTCGATTCCGAGCATCGCGCTCACGATGTAAAAAACCTGATCATCGTAGATGGAAGCAGCTTCGTCACATCAGGCCGGGGCCAGCCAACGATGACTATTCAGGCCCTCGCGTTCCGCGCAGCCGAGCATACAGCCAAAGCGGCTCTTCATGGTTTGACGTGAAGCCGAGTTAGTCCCTTAGCAGGTCCCCTATTAACGGCCGACAGGCTCCGGGCGAGCAAGATGATACTTGGCCATCCGTGGCTGCGGTGCGCGGCAGGCCTCACGAGGTCCGAAAAATAAAGAATGAAATGGAACTGCAACGACATCGGCGAGCCGTTGCGGTTCCCCTAAATATTTTGTCTCGAGTTGGGAACAGCCGGCTGCTATTTCGAGAAGACACCCTTCGTGCCTTCGTGACGAAGAAGCATCTATCGAGCGGCGGAATTGACTTCAGGATTCGCCCGGTTGGGGATTTGGTCACGAAACCACGAAAGGT
>JANYKY010000057.1 GCA_025357975.1 Gemmatimonadaceae bacterium | reverse complement strand
TATGAGCATTCACGAGCTCGGAGAAACGCTCGGCATCTCCACTGTCGCGATTGTCCGGATGATACCGGTGCGCGAGGTGTCGAAACACGCGCTCGATTGTCTCACTGTCAGCGCGCGGCGAGACTTGCAGTACTTCGTAGTGGTCGGGCATAGGCGTATCGGCCATGGAAAGGAATGTCCGCTTGTCTTTGAAAAGTTACAGACTAAAGCATTGACGATTGTGTCTTTCCAGAAGGCACAAAGCTGTATCTTAGGGTGAGCGAAACAAATGACCGGGACTACCAATGAAGATCACCGAGCTGCGCGATCTGTTCGAGTACAACCGCTGGGCACACGAGAACACCATGCGCGCCGCGGCCGAGCTCGATCCGATGAAATATTCTGGGCCGAGTGGGGCGCGCGGGACGTCTCCGAAAGCTGCGCTGCAGAACATGCTCGCCGAAGAGGTTGCATGGTTGTCGCGGTGGGAAGGGCACTCGCTTGCGGAGCCGCCGGACTACAGTGAGTGCGCTGATACCGACGCATTGCGCATGCGCTGGAAATCCCTGTGGCGGCGTCAGCGCAGCTTTGTCGAGTCACTCAATGAAGACGATCTGAGCCGACTCATCGGCATCCGGATGAGCAGCGGAATCGAAGCAGTCCAGCCACTCGGCGACACGATGCTGCACGTAGTCAATAACGCGACGTATCTCCGCGGACAGGCAGCGACACTCATCGGTCTGCTCGGCGGGAGCACTCCTGACTCGGACTACTTCACGTACTGTGCTGTTCGCGGGCCGGATGGAGCAGAAGCGAACGTAATTCCGTAGCTCGCCAGCATGGACGCGTTCAGTTATCTCTCCGTCCTCATCTCCATCATACTCGGCTTCTCCATAACGCAGATTCTGAGCGCAACCGGCCGAATGATTCGCGCGCGCGAGCGAGTGACGCTCTATGCTCCGCCGATAATCTGGGCAGTTGTACTTCTGGTCATCGATGTCCAGATATGGTGGGCAATGTTCGGGTACAGGACGCGCACGCAGTGGGGATTCGTCGAATTCCTCATGCTGCTGCTTCAGACTGTTTGCGCGTACATGCTCGCAGCGGTTGTGTTGCCCGAAGAAGTTCAGGAGGATGGGGTTGACCTGCGCGAGTATTACGAGAGACACTCTGTCTGGCTATTCGGTTTTCTGATTGCGCTGCTGCTGGTGAGCATTCTCAAGGAAGTTTTGCTCGAGGGACGCCTCCCGGTCCCCGTCAATCTTGGATTCCATGTATTACTGATAGCGTTATCGCTGGCGGCGATCGGAGTTCGGCGGCCGTGGTTTCAGCAGGCGGTCGCGATCGGCGTGGCGCTCACGATTGGCTTATACGTCGCGCTGCTATTCTCGCGGTTGGCGACGTAGCGGCGTCACTTGTTCACGATGGACAGAATGTTGCCGTCGGGATCCTTGAACCACGCATTGCGCCGCTTTCCCATGACGTGAACATCACCGTCGTGAGTGATCCCCGCGAAATCGTAATGCTCGAATGTCACACCCTTTTCCTTGATCGCGTGCACTGTGGCGTCGACGTCATCGACTGTCCACGTTATCGCAGTACCCTGGTTCGTTCCGGCGAACTGTGAGACGTACAGCATGAAATTCGAGTTTCCGCTTACGTAGGTCGCAACCTGGTTCTCTTCACCGGGACCACGGGTAAATCCGAGTTTGCCTTCGTAAAACTCAGTTGCCCTCTTCATGTCCCGCACAGCGACAGTCGCCATTGCATTGTTGTCGTTCAGCATTCCCAACCTCCCGGTTGGAGATGCACCAGCGCAAATCCCGGGCTACGTAAGACAGGTTACTGCCAATCCTGGGTCATCGCGAAGACCCGACTACCTGACCATTGTTGTTGATTCCCGTGGCCCCACTCGAAGTTGCTCCCGGCAGCGCGCCCAAATCTCGCGCGCCCGTGCTTTCGGACCAGAGAAATGCTCTTGCGCTTGCGGGATACCCATCCGTGCCGACGACCACCCCGAAATCATTCACCGAGCTGGCAAATCCAAACGCCGAGCCGCTCAAAGTCTGTAGTAACTCGAGCCTCGGCGGAGATCCGAACATTCGAAAGGCAGCGTCACCGAGTGATCCGACGATCCATCCCTTGTGATTGATGGCGGTGGCAGCTCCGTTACAGATGGCCGCGCATTCGACTCGGACCGGGCCAAAGCCGGGCGGCCAGAAGACGGGCACCGCGAGCTCGGAGTAAAAGTCCGAGCTCGTACTTGAACCGAGAACGGTGCCATCATCGCCAATTGCGTAAGCGAGCGAGCCGATGTCGCCGGGAAGCGTCCCGATGTCTTCCATTCCTTTAGCCTCTGTCCAGCGAAACGCCCTCACTTCGCCGTCCCGGAACGTGCTCTGTCCAACGATGGCCCCATCGTTGTTTATTCCCAATGCGTCGCTGGAGACCGCCTGCGAAACCACTCCGAGGTCAACCATTCCAGTCGCTTTGGACCATCTGAATGCATGGTCCCTGCCCGCAGCTGTCGAGCTCCACCCAGCTATTTCGCCCTTGTTGTTCACCGAGGTTGCCGCTGAGCGGGCGCCGCCCGGCAGAACTCCGAGGTCGATCATGCCTTTATCCTGCGTCCAACTGAACGCGTG
>JANYKY010000052.1 GCA_025357975.1 Gemmatimonadaceae bacterium | reverse complement strand
GGATCTGCGAGAACCTCTCCGGAAGATCCGATGTACAAGGCCGCTGAAGAAGTCGCCCGGCTGCTCGCCGTGGCGGGATTCTCCATCATTACCGGGGCTGGCCCGGGAATCATGGAAGCCGGCAACAAAGGCGCCCATCTGGCGGGCGGACGCTCTATCGGATGCAACATCGAGCTGCCGTTCGAACAGGGCGCGAACCCTTACGTGGACACTCTCGTTCGCTTCCGGTATTTCTTCGTTCGCAAGACGATGTTCATCAAGTATTCGGTGGCGTTCATCATCTTCCCGGGCGGATTCGGTACCCTCGACGAGCTGTTTGAAGCCATAACCCTCATTCAAACGGGCAAGATCTATCAATTCCCGGTTATTCTCTTTGGCCGCCACTACTGGGCCGGCCTTCTTCGCTGGCTTCAGACGCGCGTGCTCGCCGAGAAAAAGATTTCTCCGGGCGACATCGATCTCATGATCCTTACGGACGACCCCGCCGAAGCTGCTCACGCGGTGATCAACGCCTATGGCGCGCAGACAGAAATCTCCGGGGAGCGAACCGCAGCACCGGAAACGACGAGATAGCGCGCGATTGCGGCGCCCGCTTGCCGCGTTAGGTTCAAATATCGAGCGCCTGTCCGTACGGAGGGCGCTCGGGTTTTTTTCCTCACCTCAGGTAGTCTCCCCGATGATCGAAGAACTGAAGGCCAAACTCGGCGCCGAAGCCGAGAAGCTTCAGCATGAGCTGAATGTGATTCTGCCGGCCGAAATCCGGAAAGCGGTCGAGCACGGCGATCTTCGCGAAAACAGCGAATACAAGGCCGCGCTCGAGCGACAGCAATTCGTACAGGCGCGCCTGGGCCAGCTGCGTCAACGGCTCAGCAAGCTGTCATCGATCGATATCGCGCAGATTCCGACTGACAAAGTTGGCCTGGGGTCGCAAGTAATCGTCGAGGATGAAAAGACCGGGACGAAAGAGACTTACAACCTGGTGTTCGGCGATTCTGTCGAATTCGAGGAAGGCCACGTGAGCATGTCGTCGCCGATTGGACTCGCACTGGTTGGCCGCGGCGTCGGCGACACGACTATCCTGAAGCTTCCGGCTTCGATTCGGCGCCTCAAAATCATGAAGATCAGGACAATTCACGAAACGTGAACAGCCGGTTCATCTGTTGAACGTAGTCGGCGATTCGCGCATTGATCGTAGCGTCATCCCATCCAAGTAATCGCGCCATGATGCCTGCTACGGATTCCGCAATGCTTGCTCCGTGATCCGGTAGCTCGAACGCGATGTGGGTTCGCCGCACTGTTACATCGGCCACGGTCACAGCCATTTCGTCGGTCACTGCGAGCGCGACATCAGAGCACGTGTAGGGAAGGCCGTGCAGAACAGGGCGAGCCAGCAGACGGTCAGCAACTTCAAGTGCCGCGCGCCGAAGATTGCGATCGCCGCCCGGAAGCTCTTCCTCAGACGTTCGGCACTCTGGCGTCTTCACGGCCAGAAGCGCTACAAGCTCGTCCACCGCTTCTTCGGCCATCGACCGGTAAGTCGTGAGCTTGCCACCGCTTACCGTGATTACGCCGTTCGTCCCGACATCGATATGATGTTCTCGGCTGATGCTCGACGGGTCCGTGCCCGCAGGCGCCGACGCAAGCGGACGAATTCCCGACCACGCTGCGACCACGTCGTTCGCCTCGAGCCTGGCATCAGGGAAATAGACGTTCGCGGACGCCAGTAAATAATCGACGTCCGCTTCGCTGGTGCGCACATCGTCCGGTAAATCGGTAGTGAAGGTATCGGTCGTTCCAACGATCGCCTGATCTCCCGCGGGAATCACGAACATCACGCGTCCATCGATCGGAGAAGTGAGTGTGACCGCGGAACGATTTCCAATTCGATGTCGCTGCACGGCGACGTGAGAGCCCTTGGTGCCGCGGGCCTGCCACGGCCCTGTCGCGCTGACGATGCAGCGCGCGCGAACGCGGGATTCGGCATCGCTCAATTCATCGCGAATAACAGCGCCATCGATCTTACCCGCCGTTTCAGTCAGTGACGACATCCTCGCGTAGTTCACCGCGACGGCGCCGTGCGTCACGGCACTCTGCACGTTCGAGAGAGTGATTCGGCTGTCGTCAGTGGAGGCATCGTAGTAACTCGCACCCCCTGACAGAGATTCTTTGCGAAGACTTGGCTCGTGCTCAATCACTTCACTTACGCTGAGCGATGTGTGCCGGCGCAGGCGGCCGACTCCAGCGAGAAGATCATAGGCACTGAGGCCCGCCCTCAGCTTCCATTTGGGAAGTCGCGCGCCGCGGTAGACCGGCCAGGTAAACTCGAGAGGCTTGACGAGGTGCGGAGCGATACGAAGGAGTGTCTCGCGTTCACGCACTGATTCGCGAACGAGCCCGATCTGGCCATGCTCCAGGTATCGAATGCCGCCGTGAATCAAGCGCGACGATCGGCTCGAAGTACCGCTGCCCCAATCACCTTTATCGATGATGGCTACGGTCAGCCCACGCATCGCGGCGTCACGCGCGATTCCGGCGCCTGTAATGCCGCCTCCGATCACGACCACGTCGAACACCTTTGATTCGAGGGCCGCGAAGGAGCGCTTCATCCTAGAAAGATACCCATGCCCCGCCTAAGTTCCCGGTATGCCCACGTTTGGAAATGGTCGTCGCGTCGCCATTGTTGCCGGAGTTCGAACCCCGTTCACAAAAGCGGGCACAGTCTTCAAGTCGATCTCCGCCATCGAGCTCGGCAAGCTTTGCGTGGCGGAATTGATCCAGCGCACCAACCTGAACGGAAACGAGGTTCAGGCGCTCGTCTTCGGAACGGTAATTCCATCTGTTATCGCGCCTAACATTGCGCGTGAGATCGCGCTGATGCCTCTCCTGCCAAAGGGCGTGCAGGCGTTCAGCGTCAGCCGCGCGTGCGCGTCTGCGAACCAGGCGATCACAGATGCCGCTGACCAGATCGCGCTTGGCCACATCGATGTCGCAATCGCCGGGGGCGCCGAATCGCTGTCGAACGTTCCGATCCTCCACTCGGCGGGAATGGCCGAGGCGCTCGTCCTGGCGTCAAAGGCGAAAACGCTGACGGGCAGAATGAAGGCCCTCGCTCGAGTTCGTCCAAAAGATCTCGTTCCAATTACGCCTGCGATCGCGGAACCATCGACGGGTGAGACGATGGGACAATCGGCCGAAAAGATGGCCAAGCTGAACAACATCTCACGCGAGGACCAGGATCATTTCGCGCTGCGATCGCATCGCCTTGCAGCGGCTGGAACGACTGATGGGCGCCTCACCGCTGAGATGATGACAGTCTACGTGCCGCCGAGATACGAAACCGTTGTGTCCTCGGACAACGGGATTCGGGCCGACACGAGTTACGAGCAGCTTTCAGGACTCAAACCGGTTTTCGACAGACGATACGGAAGCGTCACGGCCGGTAACGCATCGCCGCTTACAGACGGTGGCGCATGCGTTCTTCTCATGAGCGAACAGAAAGCGAAATCGCTCGGATACGAGCCGCTCGGATATATCAAATCGTATGCGTACGCCGCACTCGACCCGGGTGAGCAGCTGCTTCAGGCCCCTGTGCTGGCCGCACCTGTAGCACTCGCTCGAGCGGGCCTGACATTGCAGGACATGGATCTTGTCGAGATGCACGAAGCATTTGCGGCGCAGGTATTGTCGAACCTCGCAGGGTTCAAGTCGCAATACTGGGCCGAGCGCGCAGGAGCGACGCGGCCGGTTGGTGAGGTTGATCTTTCGAGATTGAACGTGATGGGCGGATCGATTGCGATTGGCCACCCATTCGGCGCAACAGGTTCGCGCATCACCGTGACGCTCCTCAACGAGCTCGCGCGTCGCGGCGGCCAGTATGGTTTGATGACCGTATGCGCCGCCGGGGGAATGGGCTTCTCAATGGTAGTTGAGCGGGACGCATGACCACACCGTATGCGCTGGCGACGGAGATTATCAACGGCGTTGCTGTAATCACGCTCGATCTGCCAGGATCGCCCGTCAACAAGTTCAACCGCGGCCTGAGGGACGAATTTCTCGCGCTGTTCGACCGACTCGAGCGCGACCTGAATGTGCGTGCTGCCGTTTTGTTGAGCGGGAAGAAAGACAGCTGGATCGCGGGTGCGGACATTGAGGATTTTCTCCAGATCAAGTCAGCCGCCGAAGCAGAGCGAATGAGCCACGACGGCCAGCTCCTCCTCGATTCGATTCATGAGCTGAGAACGCCTCTCGTCTGTGCGATACACGGTGCGGCGATGGGCGGAGCAGTTGAGCTCGCGCTCGCCTCACACTATCGAATTGCAACGGATCACCCGAAGACAATTCTCGCTCTACCAGAAGTTCAGATTGGCCTGATCCCTGGCGCAGGCGGAACACAACGGTTGCCGCGCCTCATCGGAGTTCGCGCCGCGCTCGACATGATTCTGACCGGCAAGAATATCCGCGCAAAGAAAGCGCTGCAGATCGGCCTTATCGATGAGCTCGTTCATCCGTCCATACTTCGAAAGATCGCGCTTCAGCGCGCGAATGAGATCGCCGACGGAACACGCAAGCACGAGAAGCGCAGCGGTGGAATGACCGGCTTTCTACTCGACGAGAATCCGGCTGGCCGGCGCATCGTTCTCAAGAAAGCGCGGGAAGAAACCCTGAAGAAAACCGGCGGGCATTTTCCGGCGCCGCTTGCAGCGATCGATGCGGTCGCTGCGGGACTCAATAGCGGGCCGGGTAAAGGCTATCGCGAGGAGTCGAGACTCTTCGGCGAAATGGCGATGACCGACGTCTCGAAGCAATTGATCTTTCTCTTCTTCGCAACGACTGCGCTCAAGAAGGATACTGGCGTCGCTGAGGGAGAGGTCAACCCAGCCGACGTCATGCCCATCAACAAGGTCGGAATACTCGGCGCCGGCTTCATGGGAGCGGGAATCGCTTCGATCGCGGTGCAGCAGGGAACACTGGTCCGAATGAAAGACGCGGACGAGGGTCGCGTTGCAAAGGGGTTCGCGGCTGTTCGCGAGATTCTCAAGGACCGACTTGTCAGGAAGCAGATAACGCGTCAACAGCTAAGCGATACAATGTCGTTGCTCGGTGGATCGACCGATTACTCGGGGTTCGAGAGCATAGATCTCGTGATCGAAGCGGTGTTCGAAGACATCGGCGTCAAGCATCAGGTGCTGCAGGAGACGGAAGCGGTGATCAGGCCCGCGGCCATCTATGCGTCGAACACGAGCACCATTCCGATCACGAAGATTGCTGAGGCAGCGGCCGAGCCCGACAGGGTGCTCGGGATGCATTTTTTTTCGCCTGTTCAGAAGATGCCATTACTCGAAGTAATCACGGCGGATCAGACTCATCCGTCAGTTACTGCCAGTGTCGTTGCCTATGGAAAGAAGCTTGGAAAGACAGTCATCGTCGTGCGTGACGGACCAGGGTTCTATGTGAACCGGATTTTAACGCCGTACATCAATGAAGCGGGCCGTTTGCTCGATCAGGGTGTTGCCATCGATGCGGTGGACAAGGCGCTGACCGATTTCGGATTTCCCGTAGGGCCGATCACTCTTGTTGACGAGGTCGGACTCGATGTCGGATCCAAGGCGGGCAAGATCATGCACGAGGCGTTTGGTGAACGATTCGCCCCGCCTGCGTCGATGCAGGCCGTGGTCGCATCGGGAAGGTATGGCCGCAAAGTGAAGAAAGGCTTTTACCTTTATGACGAAGAAGGGAAGAAGGGAGACGTCGACCAGAGCGTGTATTCGTTGCTTGCGCCTGGTGCGCGAGAGACATCTTCGACGAGTGGCTCGCAACATGAGACGCGGACCACAATGACGGCGACCGAGATTCAGCAAAGGACTATTTTGCCCCTGCTGAACGAAGCGGCGCGTTGCCTTGCAGAAAGTGTGATTCGTTCCGCAAGAGATGGCGATATTGGCGCAGTTTTCGGTTTCGGGTTTCCGCCATTCCGCGGCGGTCCATTCAGATACATCGATACAATTGGAGTCGCTGAAGTGGTAAGGCAGCTGCAGGACCTCAACGATCGCTTTCCTGGCAGGTTCGACCCCGCGGAGCTGCTTGTCGCGATGGCTCGCCGTGGGGAAAGGTTTTACCCGGAATCGTGACGCAGCGCATTCTATTGAAGCTCGTTGTTGCCACGTGCCTCCTGTCCGCGGCTGCGAGCACGGCAGCGGCCCAGACTGATGAGGCAAGCGCAACCAGACCGCTGACGCGGGCTGAGCGAACCAACTACCTCGAGACGTCGCGCTATTCGGATGTCCTGGCATTTCTCGACTCGCTTCGCGGGCGTCCGGAGCTGGTGTTCGGGTCCATCGGAAAAACGAGCGAAGGCCGGGACATTCCCTATGTCATCGCATCGCGTCCGCGGGTCTCCACACCCGAAGAGGCGAGGAGCTTACACAGGCCTATCGTGTACGTGCAGGCCAACATTCATGCCGGGGAAGTGGAAGGCAAGGAAGCCCTGCTAGCCATGCTTCGAGATTTGACCGGCTCCTCAAAACCAAACGCTCTCGACTCAATTGTTCTGATCGCGGTACCGGATTACAACGCTGACGGCAACGAGAAATTTGCGTCGCAGGAAGTGAATCGCACGGAGCAGAATGGCCCCGAGCGCGTCGGCGTTCGCGCGAATGGGCAGGGGCTCGATCTCAATCGCGATTACATAAAAGCGGAGGCTCCGGAGACACGCGCTTCGCTGGCGATGTTCAACAGGTGGGATCCGGATGTCTTCGTCGATCTACATACGACCGACGGAAGTTTTCATGGATACGCCCTGACTTACGCACCACCCCTGAACCCCGCAGGACTTCTCGGCTGGTATGCGCGTGACTCGATCATGCCAGAATTACGCCGCAGGATGCAATCGCGGCACGGTGTTGCGACTTTCGATTACGGCGACTTCGCTGATGATCGTTCGCCCTCGAAGGGTTGGTACACGTTCGATTCGAGGCCGCGCTTCGGTACGAACTATTACGGGCTTCGGGACAGAGTCGCGATCCTCAGCGAAGCGTTTTCGCACGACCCATTCGAGCGCCGCGTCGCGACTACTTACTCGTTCGTGCGTGAAATTCTGTCGATCGCCGCGGAGAAGAGCTCCACCCTGCTGCGGACGCGGTATCCGGCGCGCGACTCGGCATCGCTGCGGCTCGTAGGCCAGCACGAAGGGAGCACGCGAAACGAGAGAACCACGGGACTGGTAATCGCACGACTCGAGATCAAACCGGGCCGGAGGTATCCGCTTCGGACGCAGATGATTGCGGAGCCGGATTCACAGCTTGTCATCGCGGAAACCATGGAGCGAACGGGAGATTCGACGCGCACGCAGCCGGGCGTTCCGAAAGGCCGGAGGCGCTCGGGTAAATTCGTTGCTGTAAAAATGCCAGTCTACGACCGGTTCAAGGTGACGCTTTCAACCGAGATGCCGGTGATGTACTTCGTGCCAGCGGCCGATACCGCCGTTATCCGTCTTCTTCGCATGCACGGCGTGAATGTCGCGCCCGGTCCGGTCAACGCCGAAAGGGCTCGCCTGAGGCTGCAGCAGTTCTCAATTGATTCGGTGGTGACTTCATCACGAGCATTTCAGGGTCACAAGGAAACGCGGGTTACGGGACAATGGCGTAGTTACGCCGGTGCTTTGCCACCGGGGTATTATGTCGTCGACGTGGCGATGCTGCCGCGTGGACCATTGTCCGTTTACCTGCTTGAACCGCAAAGCGAAGACGGGCTCGTCGATTGGAACTTCTTCGATCGCGAGCTTCAGCCTTCGGGATCATTCCCGATACTTCGGGCACTGCCGCCACTCGATAACTAGCTCATGCTTCGCAACGCTCTTTTATATCTCTCTTCGCAGCCGCAGGTTTTCAAGTTTGTTCGTCAGAACTCGATGGCGAAGAGTTTTGCCAGCCGATTCGTTGCAGGAGAAACTCTCGACACGGCCCTCGCCGCTGTCAAAGACCTCAACTCGAAGGGTATCACTGCGACGCTCGATCTCCTCGGGGAAAGTGTCCGCAACGAAGCCGAAGCACGCGAGTCAGCCCGGCAGTACCTCGAGATGATGTCAGAAATCCGCGCGAGAAAACTCGATGCGAACGCATCAGTCAAGTTGACTGCGATGGGGCTCGATATCTCGGAAGATCTTTGCGTGTCGAACATGCAGAACATCCTCGACCGCGCCAGGGATTACCAGACTTTTGTTCGTCTCGACATGGAAGGCAGCGATTATACGTCAAAGACTCTCGATCTTTTTTATGAGCGGTTATACCCGTCGTATCGAGGCAATGTCGGAATCGTTCTGCAGAGCTATCTCTATCGTACAACGTCAGATGTAGAGCAGGCGAACAAAGCGGGAGCGCGCGTGCGTCTGTGTAAAGGCGCCTACAAGGAACCCGCAACAGTCGCGTATCCTGACAAGAAAGACGTCGATGAGTCGTATGTGAGGTGTCTCAAGCTGCTTCTGACCAATGGCCACTATCCGGGAATTGCCACGCACGACGAGGCCATCGTTGACCAGGCGAAACGCTTCGCTCGTGAGAATGACATCGGCGCTGACAACTTCGAATTCCAGATGCTCT
This sequence comes from Gemmatimonadaceae bacterium, assembly GCA_025357975.1. Lineage (GTDB taxonomy): Bacteria > Gemmatimonadota > Gemmatimonadetes > Gemmatimonadales > Gemmatimonadaceae > UBA4720. The sequence continues at coordinate 6,636 of JANYKY010000052.1, read as the reverse complement.
ATGGAGTTCGCCGCGACCTTCAGGAAAAGCTGGTAAAGGAAGGCTACCGCATGCGCGTCTACGTTCCGTATGGAACGCAATGGTATCCATATCTGATGCGCCGTCTCGCGGAGCGTCCGGCCAACGTCGCATTCATCACCGGCAATGTCATCAAGGAGATGGTCGGCCGGAGCAAAGCGTAACGATGAGTCAGTTTCTCCCCGCGGATCATTCCAGGGGCGATGCAAATACTGTGGGTGGCTACACCGCGGCTCACGCGCGACCTCCGGCGTTTGAAGGAAAAGATGGAACCTCCTACAGCGTTGAGATCATGACCGACGCCACCGGCGACAGCGTAAAGCCTTTCGCGGGATATCTCCTGTTCGTTCGGTGGGGCATCGGCGACCCCGTTGCAACAGGTCACATCGAAACAGATTTTCTCGTGTATGGCTCGAGTGATGAGGAGGCCAGGAGCAAGATGGGCGCGATGCGTCTCAGCGATGCCGTCGCTGAGCTCAACTCGGGAATAGAGAAGCGCGACGCGTCCGGCCGGCCCTGGTGGGAAGTGATGCAGGACGACTCGCTTCAGTGACGGAGACCCCGGTAGACGACGTCCGTCGCAAAGCAATCGTGATGAGCGGCACTGGTGGCATCTGGCAGGTTCGGGCAAGCGATGGCGATACGCTCGACATCTCGATGCGCGGGCGGCTCAAGAAAGGTGAAGACGGTCTCAAGCTGACAGTCGGTGATTCGGTCATGCTCGATCAGGAAGCACCAGGCGGAAGCTGGGCGATCGCGGAGATCGTTCCACGCAAGTCGCAGCTTGCCCGACGCATGCCCGGTGGCGGTCATGGCGAGCGCATCGTTGCGGCAAATGTCGATCAGGTCATGATCGTGTTCGCAGCCGCGAAGCCCGAGCCGCATGTCCGAATGCTGGACAGGTTTCTCGTCATCGCGGAAGGAAACGCACTCGAGCCAAGAATTGTCATCAACAAGATCGACCTCGTGGATGAAGATGCGGCGCGGGAACGCTTCAAGGACTATACTGCCGCCGGGTACTCGCTGAATTTCACGAGCGTGAAGAAACAGATCGGCCTGACCGAGCTGCACGCTGTGCTAGCGGGGCGCACATCAGTGCTGAGCGGACCGTCGGGCGTTGGAAAATCGTCACTGCTCAACGGCATGTATCCCGGACTCAATCTTCGTGTCGGCGAGATAAGCGAGTCTGTAAACAAGGGCCGTCATACAACCGTGGGCGCCGTCATGCATCCGCTTCCAGACGATGGATTCGTGGTGGATACGCCTGGCCTTCGTGAAGTCGGAATGTGGGGAATGCCATCCGAGCATCTCGATGCGTGCTTTCCGGAATTCCGCGATCTCATCGATCAGTGTCGGTTTGCCGACTGCACCCACTTGATAGAGCCGGACTGCGCCGTACGCGAAGCAGTTGCTGCAAGCCAGATATCATCCGAGCGGTACGAGAGCTATGCAAAGCTCAGAGGCGAGCTCGCGGAGACGGAGAAAAAGTGGGCGACGATGAAGACGGGCTCGTACGATGCGAAGAAGCGAGGGCGGTGAGCTTCATCGGGAAGTCACCGCGGCCACGAATCTCTCGATCGCATAAGTACTGATCTGCCCACAGGGACCGTTGAAGACGTAATCGCAGCCGTGCGTTCCCCACGGCAATTCAATGAAGAGGTGCGGACGATGCGCAGCCTGCAACGCAGAATCGAGTCGCGCGCTTTGCTTGACCGAGACAAGCGGATCCGTTGTGCCATGAATCATCAGCGTCGGAGGGGCGCTGGCGTCGACGAAATTGAGAGGCGACGAAGTCCGGTACGCATCGGGCTCAGACACGGGATCGCCGCCAAGAAAAGCGCGAAGAGTTTCCGCACTGTCATACACACGCGGGTTTGACGGATTATCCCATCCCCATTTTTGGTCAGTCGGTCCATACAGCGACACGACTCCCTTCACGGCAGGATCTTTCGCCGTGTACGCATATAGCAGCGCGAGCTGCGCCCCAGCGGACCGGCCGACAAGTACTATCCGCGTTGAGTCGATCCCGAGTTGCCCCGCATTGGCTTTCAGAAACGAGACAAGCGTGCTGATATCCTCACTCGCTGCAGGATGCGGAAACTGCGGCGCGAAACGATACTCCGGCGAAGCAACTACATAACCTCTCGCAGCGAGGTAACTGTTGAGGTCCGGAAGATCTGCCCGACCTCCACTGCGCCACGACCCACCATGGATTGCGATTACAAGCGGCGCACTCGGAAGCGCACGATCACGGCGATAAATGTCCAGCTCGAGCGAAACTCCGTCGCGCACAGCGTAAGGGACCATCGTCTTGCGCACTTCCGGCGACGCCGGTTTCGTAAACAACCTGCCGAACGAAAGCGGTGTTCCCAACGGCGCCGCCCCCGGAAGCGACCTCGGTTGAGTTTCGCCAAACGCCGATGACAACCGTGAGGGAAGTGCCCTCGCGACGGTCGATGCGCGGGCCAGCGGTGACAACAGCAGTAAAACGGCTGCAACCCCGAAGACTGTCGCGACTTTGCCGATCGGATTTCGCCAACCCGGAATAATCAGCAACAGGCCGATGATGGCGAGATAATGGCCCCACTCATTGACCGCGATCGATGCTTCCCAACCTGAATAGGACGGGGCAGGAACTACGGTGAGCAACGATGCGAGGAATAGGATTATGACGACTATCAGCCGGGCTATGGCTAGCACTCTATTCTCCGGCCGACCCGTTCAGCTCCAGTTTCCAGACCACCGGCATGTTTGGATCGAGGGTATCACGAACCGAGCAATACTTGTTCACCGCCAGATCGATCGCGCGGTCGGCGTGCACTCGCTCGATTCCTGTGCCTGTGATCGAAATGTTCAATGTGATGTGCCTGAAGCGGCGCGGAGTGGTGTCGACGCGCTCTCCCACAACTTCAACAGAATATTTTTCCACCGGTGTGCGACGCTTGGCAAGAATGTCCACGACGTCAACAGATACACACGATCCGAGCGCGGCGAGCAGTGCGTCTGGAGGAGTCAGGCTTGCCTGCCCGTCACCATCGATGAGAACCGGCGGCCTTCCTGCTCGCCCGGCCTCGAATACTCTCTCGTTTTTCCAGTTCACCTCCACGCGCGACGTCGTTGTCAAGTCGGGCCACCTTTCTCGATCGGCGCTCTTACCGCGTTCCCCCATTCGGTCCAGCTGCCGTCATAGTTCCGAACTTTTTCGTAGCCGAGTAGTTCGGTGAGCACAAACCAGGTATGGGAGGACCGCTCGCCAATACGACAATACGCAACGACGTCATCGTCCTTCTTGAGGCCCTGTTCGGTTTCGTAAATCGCGCGAAGCTCGTCCGCGGTTTTGAACGTGCCATCGGCGTTGGCCGCGCGAGCCCAGGGAACACTGCGTGCTCCCTTGATGTGGCCGCCACGCAGCGTGCCTTCCTGAGGATAGTCAGCCATGTGGGTCTTGACTCCGCTGAATTCGTCAGGCGATCGCACATCCACAAGCCTCTTTCCCGCAGCAGCATGTTCTCGGACCTGATTGAAGAATGCGCGAATGCGCTCATCGTTGCGCGGCTGCGCCTTGAACGAGGTCGCGGGAAATTTCGGGACATCCGTGGTCATCTCGCGGCCTTCAAGGTCCCACTTGATACGTCCGCCATCGAGAATCTTCGCATTGTTGAACCCAAACAGCTTGAAGACCCAGTATGCGTACGTCGCCCACCAGTTATTCTTGTCGCCGTAGAAAATCACCGTGGTTGTTTCGTCGATTCCTTTCGAGCGGAGCAGTTTCTCGAATTGTTCCTGCGAGATGTAGTCGCGCATCACGGTATCGTTCAGGTCTTCATGCCAGTCGACCTTTTGTGCGCCAGGAATATGACCTGTGTCATAAAGAAGAACATCTTCGTCGCTCTCGATCAGCCGGATGTCCGGGTCGCCTATGTGCTCAGCGAGCCACTCGGTGCTGACCAGCGTATCAGCGTGAGTGTATCCCTTGTCTGCGATTGCCTTGTCGGCAAGTTCAGTAATTGTCGAGGCCGCCATCATGTCTCCCGGATGCGCGTGTATCGGAAACAATCCCCACCGTGCGCGACTGTCAACAGTATCTCGGGGAGGTAATCTTTCGGCATGGGTGACCCGGTCATGGAGCCGTACTCGCGACACGTCATCGTCTGCACCGGAGGATTTTGCTCGCCGGACCGGCGTGGCAGGGAGCTTTATTCGCTGCTCGCTTCGTTGCTGCAGCGCGAGGGGCTGCTCTTCGGTCCTGACCGAGTCAAGCGCGGCGAAACCCCTTGTCTCGGCGTCTGCGGCGGCGGGCCGATCATGGTTGTGTATCCCGAGGGAGTCTGGTACTCACACGTCACACCAGCCCTTCTCGAGCGCATAGTGGTCGAACACCTCAAAGAAGGAAAAATCGTCGACAACGCGGTTTTTCACCGCATCGGGCCATAAGGACGGAGATATCGTCTGGCATGCCTCGTGCTTTTTGCCCGCCAGGTGTTTCTTCCTTTGGAGGTCAGAATATGGCGGGGAAAAGAGAGCTGATCGAGCCGCATGAAGGCGACAAACGTTTTGTTCGACGTGATGCAGAAGGAAAGTTTTCCGAAAGCGACGACGTGAGCAGGTCACTATCTGAGGACGACAAACGGAAGGCGAAATCGACGGCGGAAAAAGGGCAGGGCGATAAGGGGGACGGGAAGAAAAAGTAGGACGCACGGAACGTTTGAAGCGGGTGGCAGAGCAAATCTGCCACCCGCTTCTTTGCGTGAGCGCGGGTTAAATTCAACACGATGACAGGCCCGTTCAATCCGAGAAGGCTCGCGCTTGGCGCGGCCAGGAAGTTCATATTCGAGGGGCAGGATCCCGAGAAGCTGCTCGAGCGGATCTCAGGCATCGACAGGCATGGCAATATTCTTCCCCAAGTTTCTTCACCCACACCAGAGGACCCGATGTCCCGCCCACGTGAACGCATTCTTGAAAACCTCGACGAGATGTACTCCGAGGCTTTCAGCCGCGCCAAGGAGTCAGGCGACAGCTCGCAGATGACCACGCTCGACTTCGCGTACCGGAGAGAACAGTTGTACTTCGAAATTCTCCTAGACGTTCGCGATGCGATGGAGCGGCGCTGACCCAGCGTTTCAAAATCGCTGATACCGGTCGAACACTGAGAGCGCACCCGTGAGCCGGATTGCGCTCTTTTCAGCATTTAATCTCGGCGTGCTCGCGGTGCTCGCCGTTGACCTGGGCATCTTTCACAAGAAAGCTCACACCGTGACGGTGAAAGAGGCGGCAATCTGGAGTGCCGTCTGGATCACGCTTTCACTGGGATTCGCCGGCGTCATCTACTGGCTGCATGGACAGCAGTCCGCACTGGAGTTCGTCACCGGATACCTGATCGAGTATTCGCTCTCCGTCGACAACATCTTCGTCATCATCCTGATTTTTTCCTACTTCAGGATTCCTGATAAGTACCAGCATCGCGTGTTGTTCTGGGGCATCATCGGCGCACTCATCATGCGCGGGTCTATGATCGGTGCGGGCGCGCTGCTAATCCAGCGATTTGGGTGGATTATCTACGTTTTTGGCGCATTCCTGGTGTTCACGGGAATCAGGATGGCGACGCACGACGACGCTGATATTGAACCGGAGGCAAACCCGGTGCTCCGCCTTGTCCGGCGACTCTTGCCAGTGACGCATGACTATCGAGGTCAGGCGTTCTTCGTAAAGGAAGCGCCAAAGCGGGGCCTGCCCACCGCCTTGATGGCCACTCCGCTGTTCGTGGTTCTCGCGCTCGTCGAGACGACCGACTTGATCTTCGCCGTGGACTCGATCCCGGCGATCTTCGCTGTCACTCGAGATCCATTTCTCGTCTACACGTCAAACATCTGCGCGATCCTCGGCCTACGCTCGCTTTATTTCCTTCTCGCGAGCGTCATTCATAATTTCCGCTTCCTCAAGCTCGGCGTAGCGGCCGTTCTCACGTTTGTTGGCGCGAAGATGCTGCTTGGCGGTGTGTACGTAATTCCGATTCACATTTCACTACTGGCCATCCTCGCGCTATTGGCTGCGTCGATATGCGCCTCGGTCTTGTATCCGGAGAAGCAAAGCGCGCGATAGAAAGCTTTCCCCGTTCTCCACGGGGCCATACACTTGGTCACCTCTTCGAAGTTTGCAAACCCAATATCGAGGCCTCACCTATTCTGAGCACCGTTACGAGCCCTTCTGGCATGTTGTTGCCACCGCGACGTACGAGTACACCCGAAATACCAATTACCAGATCCCGGGCAGCGGCAAGGAAGTCAAGTCAGTAACAGTGCACGACACAAAGTACGATGTGCTCAATGGACACATTCACGTTCCCGTTCTCGAGTACTGCTTTCAGGAAGAGCGTGACGAGAAACTTCTCGACGGGCTGACTGGAAAAGAATCTCCGGCATTGAGACAGTACCTCACGATGTCTCCGACAGAAGTTGTTGCGCAACTCAAGGATGAAGTCGATGCGGACGCGATACTGATTCCTCCGCAGGCACGCATTTCAGCCATCATGCGCGACTTGTTGTCGAAAATGATCCACGGCATTCAGGCGGACACGATCCTGAAAGAGGAAGTCGAAGTATCCGTCATCGACTTGTATTA
>JANYKY010000026.1 GCA_025357975.1 Gemmatimonadaceae bacterium | reverse complement strand
CTGGTCGAATGCAACGGTCTGAGCCAGGCCCTTCTTCGCCTGGATCGCCGTGATCGCCGCCGTCAACGTCGTCTTGCCGTGATCAACGTGGCCAATCGTGCCAACGTTTACGTGCGGCTTCGTCCGCTCAAATTTCGCTTTACCCATACTTTCCTCTAATTGCAGTTACGAACCACACGAGCGGCTCCTTGCCACCCTCTTACTACAGAGCTCGCGATCGGGATTGAACCGATGACCTCACCCTTACCAAGGGTGTGCTCTACCAACTGAGCTACGCGAGCGACTTCAAAACCGATCGGACCGGAAGCGGGAGACGGGACTCGAACCCGCGACCACAAGCTTGGAAGGCTAGTGCTCTACCAACTGAGCTACTCCCGCACTACACCCGCACTACACCCGCTTACAAGAAAGCTCTACATGACGAAAAAAAACCCGCCCCATCTACCACCATGGTGGGGGAAGGATTCGAACCTTCGAAGGCGTAAGCCGGCAGATTTACAGTCTGCTCCCGTTGGCCACTTGGGTACCCCACCCAAATCCCGCAAAAACCAGCCGTCCGAAAACCGGAGCAAGACGCACACCCGATCAAAGAAGCAGAGCTGACGGCCGGAATCGAACCGGCAACCTGCTGATTACAAATCAGCTGCTCCGCCAATTGAGCTACGTCAGCAAACAGCGATTCTACGCAAGCCTGTAATAATAGCAGGAATTCGGGGGACGAGACAAGTGGCCGAGAGCGCCTTGAATGCCACCATGCTCCCGGATTTATCTCACACGCTTCCAGCTCGTACCGGTCGGCCCGTCCTTGATTTCGATTCCCCGCCCCTCGAGCTCCTTTCGAATTGCATCAGATCTCGCGAAATCCCGAGTTTGCCGAGCCTCGCGGCGCTCCGCGAGACGGGCTTCAATCTCGTCGGCATCATCGACAACCTCTCCCTCCGGAACAATGTCCAGCACTCCGTTGATCCGGCTGAAAGTGTGCCGCGCAGCCTCGAGACCCGGAACATCCGAACCGCCTTTGTCCAACTCGCCATTCGCCCTTCTAATGAAGGTGAAAAGCGCACCCATCGCGATTGGCGCATTCAAGTCATCGAACAATGCTTCCGACGCGTCACGCTCTGCCTCCGCAGCAATCTGAACAAGCGCCGGAGTTCCTCCTCTCGCAGCGGCAAGGCGCTCCGCAAAATCTCCAACTCTCCGAACACCCTCGGTGGCAGCGTCGAGCGCGTCCGGCGACAGGTTCAGCTGCTTTCTATAGTGTGTAGAAAATACAAACGCACGAAACGCCGCGGCCGATATCCCCTGCGCACGCATATCGGCAACAGTCGCGACATTACCGACGCGCTTCGCCATCTTGCTGCCATCTGTCAACAGAAATTCACCGTGGCACCAGAAGCGTGAAAACGTCTCGCCGGTCGCTCCCTCGGATTGCGCGATTTCATCCTCGTGATGCGGAAAGACGAGATCCACGCCGCCGCAATGAACGTCCATCGTATGCCCGAGATACCGCATCGCCATGGCCGAGCATTCGAGGTGCCACCCCGGGCGTCCTCGGCCCCATGGTGAATCCCACGCAGCTTCTGTTTTCTCGTCTTCTTCCTTGGCCGCCTTCCACAGCGCGAAGTCCTGCGCGTTTTCTTTTGTGTAATCGTCCTGCGAGACGCGCGCACCCGACTTGATCTCGCGCGTATCAAGCCGCGAGAGTTTTCCGTAGTCGGCGAAACGATCGATCGCGTAATAGACAGATCCATCTTCCGCCTTGTACGCGATGCCTTTCTTCATGAGCTCCTCGACGAGCGCGACCATCTCTGGGATGTGGTCGGTCGCGCGAGGATATGTCTCGGCATCTTCGATCCGCAGATAACGCCGGTCGCTGTGGAATATTTCGATCACAGGCTCAGTCACCTGACCGATGGTCAATCCCTTCTCGGCCGCACGCTTGATGATCTTGTCGTCGACGTCGGTGAGGTTCATCACCTGATCGACGTTCCAGCCGCGAAGCCGAAATGCGCGTCGCAGCAGATCTTCGAACAGGAAGGTCCGAAAGTTTCCGACGTGCGCGGGGTTGTACACGGTCGGGCCGCAAGTGTACATGCGAACCGTTTCGCCATCTTCCGGCGTCAGCGCGTCGACACTGCGCGTCATCGTGTTATAGAGTCTGAACTCGGACATCCGGTGCAAGCTAGCGAAATCCTGATTGTTTTGCCGTTTCGGTGCGGCGCTACTTCGGAGCGAACGATTCGAGGTAACCGCACTGCGCGCAGCGGAACGTTGTGATCGGAAGGAGCTCCTTGCCTTTCAAGCTTATTCCGGTCCAGCGGCTGCGTTCAGGCGGACCATCGACCCATCCACTTTGCAGGCGCCCACCATACGTGTTATCGAGAGTGAATCCTTCTTCCATCTCGCCGCCGCACTTTACGCAGGCCTGCTCACCTTGTGGCATAGACGACATTTTATTCTCCGTTACCGGCCTCGGGATTTTACGCGGACTTTCCGCGCCAATCGTATGAAGATAGCCACGGAGTCAGTGCATTCTCTCCGCGACGAAGCGCACATCTGGTGACAAGATTGGGAAACGTGCTTCGGCCCGGGGTGATTTATCGCTGTCTGCGTGGAACGAGTTCACGACGCGACCCTCGTCGAGAACGACTACTCGCGTTGCCGCCCCGGCAATGCTGTGCGTCTCACGGACAGCTATGAGAACGGACGCGCCATTCGCCGCATGCGTGCGCAACGCGCGCAGGCTCGTTTCACAACACGGTGCGGCAATATCGATGTACGAGGTATCCACGAGAATCACCCGCGGCTCGAAACTCAACGCTTCGGCGATCGAAAGGCGCTTGATCTCGACTCGAGAAAGGTCCATCACTTTCGTCGCGGACTTGTTGCCAAGATCGACTTGTTCCAGACAGTGATCGATGTGCTTGTAACGCACTCGGCCAATCATTTCTCTCGCCATGCGATACTCGAGAACGTCGCGAGCAGTAAGAAATGGGTAATAGACCGGCATCGGTGGCACGTAGGCGAGACCGGGCAAGCATCCACCACCTGGGAACGGCTCTCCGAACCACTCAACTGTACCTGCGTCGCGCCGGAGTAGCCCGGCGAGGCACTGGAGAAGAGTTGTCTTGCCGGCGCCTGCCTGTCCGACGATGCCGACCATGTCGCCACTCGATATCTCGAGATCCACATTTTCGATCGCGCATGTTCCGCCATGATGCCTTGCGAGACCACGCGCAAACGATCGAGTGATTCCACGGGCGGACAGTATGCTTTCCGACCCGACTAACGCCCTGTGCAGATGTACCGAGGTCATGCGTCAGCTTATCGCCGCCGGCGCTCGATGTTACACCAAAACAAAGCGCCGCTAATCCAAACGGAGCTTAGTTGACCCGCTACTCGTTCATTGGTACAGTTCGAATTGATCGGCTATCGCTCCACTTGCTCCGGCTCGCGCGGCTGGCAACGCGGTTACGTTCGAGCCGGGCGGGCGCACGGCGTGGCACACGCATCCATTGGGACAAACATTGATCGTCACGTTTGGGCTCGGACTCGTGCAGCACGACGGCGGCCCAATTGAGCAGATCC
>JANYKY010000500.1 GCA_025357975.1 Gemmatimonadaceae bacterium | reverse complement strand
CCCGACGCGAGCAAAGACAGGCGTTCGCCGGTCAGCTCGAGGTGGCGCGGGAACTCGGCATTCCCGTGGTCGTACATACGCGCGATGCAGAAGACGACACGCGCTCGATGATCGTAGAGGCGGGCGTAAGCGGCGTGGTTGGGGTTCTGCATTGCTACACGGGCTCCCACGAGCTTGCTGAGGCCGCGATAAATGTGGGTTGGTATGTGTCGTTCAGCGGCATCGTGACATTTCGCAACTGGGCCGATGACGACCTTATTCGGCTCGTGCCAGACGACAGGATTCTCGCGGAATCGGACTCACCTTATCTCGCGCCAGTTCCAAATCGCGGGAAGAGAAACGAGCCGGCGTGGGTTGCGAACACTGTTGCGCGAATTGCAGATGCCCGCGGCGTCGGGACAGCCCTGATGGCCACTGTGACAGCAGACAACACTCGGCGCCTCTTCAAGCTGGCGTGAAGCGCATGCGAGTGAGTAACATTGCGCGGGTTCACATTCCTGGCATAAGCGAGGCGTAGCGTGGAGCACGTAAAGACAGACAAGGCACCGGCAGCGATCGGCCCCTACTCACAAGGGATAATTGCGAACGGATTTCTTTTTTCCGCTGGCCAGATCGCTCTCGATCCGGCGACGGGGCAGATCGTGGATGGCGGCATCACGCCCCAGACGGAGCGCGTGATGCAGAACCTCAATGAGGTGTTGTCCGCATCCGGGCTGGGCTGGGGAGATGTCGTGAGAACTACCGTGTATCTCCATGACATGGCTGATTTTCCAACCGTCAACGAGATCTATGGCCGGCTGATCGGAGATGCGCGCCCGGCCCGATCGACAGTGCAGGTAACCGCTCTGCCCCGCGGTGGATTGGTCGAGATCGATCTGGTCGCTGCTACCAGATAGTCGTTCGACCATCGGTACAAACACAAACGGAGTCGCCATGAGCAACACGTCGAAGACGCGCGAAGAACTCTTCCGTCTTACGGTGTTCGCTCGCTGCGCTGGTTGAGCGTCCAAAATGGGTCCGGGTGACCTGTCCGAGGTGCTCGCTTCGCTTCCATCGTCGCAGGATTCCCGGCTTCTCGTGGGCCGCGAAACCTTCGACGACGCCGGCGTGTATCTGCTGTCTGACGAGATCGCCCTCGTTCAGACCGTAGACTTCTTCGCGCCCATTGTTGACGACCCATACGACTTCGGACAAATCGCTGCGGCCAACGCGTTATCGGATGTGTATGCAATGGGCGGTCAGCCGTTGACTGCGCTGAACATTGTCGCGTTTCCGACGGGCGAGCTGCCGCTCTCCGTTCTCACCGAAATTCTCCGCGGCGGCCAGGACAAAGTGCACGAAGCTGGCGCGCACATAGTCGGTGGTCATTCGATTACGGATTCGGAGCTGAAGTATGGACTGTCGATTACTGGCAGGGCGCATCCTGCCTTCTTGCTTACAAATGCTGCGGCAAACGTGGGCGATCGCCTCGTTCTGACGAAGGCTATTGGAAACGGGATTCTCGCGACGGCGTTGAAGAAAGCGTCAGCAGGCGATGAAAAATTCGCGAGCCTCATTACCGAAACTGTTTCGCGCACTATGCTCGATGGAATGAAGGCGCTCAACGGGGCAGCTAGCCGAGCGGCGCTCGCCTGCTCGGTAAAATGTGCGACGGATGTGACCGGATTTGGTCTTCTCGGTCATGCTTCGCACATCGCCCGTGCGAGCAATGTCACTATCCGGATTCGTGCTTCGTCCGTCCCCATATTGCCGGGCGCGCCCGACGCATGGACCTCAGGTGCGACGAGTGACGGCTTGAAGAGAAATTTCGCGTATATCCAGCCGATGACGCGCTGGAATGGCACGAGCGAAGTGATGAGGGCGATACTGTGCGATCCGCAGACGTCGGGCGGCCTGCTCGTTGCCGTGCCTGCGCCGAAAGTCTCGCAGTATCTTTCCAAGGTGGAAAACGCAATTGAAATCGGCGAAATAGTCGAACGGGAAGAATCGGCGATTGTCGTCGACTAAAAACGGGGGTGGATGGGGCCTGGTGGCTTCCCCAGTCTTCAAAACTGGTGTGACGTGCTTACAGCGCGTTTGTTGCGTTCGATCCGCAAGCACTCCCGCCACATAGACTTAGCCCTCGATACGGTTTACCCCATCGAGGGCTAAGTTTTTGAGAGATC
>JANYKY010000426.1 GCA_025357975.1 Gemmatimonadaceae bacterium | reverse complement strand
CTGCTACCGACCGACATCAATTACCACCGCGACCATCTGGGAATTATCCAGAACAACTTCCCCAGCATCATACGGCTGGGTGACGGAGATGAAGTTCAGGACGTGCCGCACCCGCTTTCGGCTGCCGGTCTTTCTGAATACGACTATGCGATTCGCGATTCGCTGGAGATTCATCTGGGGCCGCGCACCCTTGAGGTTTACGAGGTTCGCGTTCGGCCAAAGAATGACAGGCTGCCACGTGCCGTTGGCGCTGTCTATATCGACAGGGAGTCCGGCGAAGTAGTGAGAATGGCGTTCAGCTTCACGCGCTCAGCACTGAAGGACAAAGATCTCGAGGATGTCAGCGTCGTTCTCGAGAATGGCCTGATCGAAGGTCGCTTCTGGCTTCCGCGGCGCCAGGAGATTGAGATAAGGCGTACCGGTACATGGCTCGATTATCCGGCGCGCGGGATAATCCGGGGCCGTTGGGAAATCTGCTGTTACGAAGTGAATAAGCCGCTGCCGCCGGGAATCTTCGTCGGTCCCGAAATCGCGCTGGCGCCGAGGACTATGAAACCCACCATTCCATTTGGGGGCAAGATCCTCGATTCATTGCCGTCGGATGTAAGAGCCATCACGGACGCAGATGTGGCGAAAGTCCAGGAAGAAGCGCGCGCACTTGTACGCGGTCAGGCACTCGCACGGACGCGCAACACCGTCCTCTCGGCGCGGAGTGTATCCGACTTCATAAGATTTAATCGCGTCGAGGGAATTTCCACCGGCGGCGGCATCTCGCGGCGGCTCGGCGCAGGCTTCGCCGTTACAGGGCGCGGACGATACGGCTTTTCCGATGAGCGCGGCAAGGGAAGGGGAGAGGTTTCCTACCGGCGCGCGAGCGGTGTCGGATTGCGAGTTGCGGCCTATTCGGAGCTCTTTGACGCGGGCGATGTTGCTGAGCGGTCCACAGCAACCAACAGCATTGCCGCGCAGGAATTCGGCAGCGACTACACAGATCTGTATCGATCGAAGGGCGTGTCGCTCACCGGGATTTTTGCCCCAGTGATGGGGTGGAATGCTTCTGTCGAAGGCGCTCTCGAGCAGCAGGGTGGTGTGTCAGTGAACGCGACTCCCGCATCGGGTCATCACGAGCGCGCGCTGACCGCGACTGGCAGGCGACAGGATCGAGTTACGCTCGCGCTCGACCGGCCCACGGCGCTTGGTCCGTTTGGTGTCGAAATTCAATCGCGTGTCGAGGCGTCGTTTATTCGATCGCGTGTGATCGACGATGACAATTATTCCTCGCTTGGGCGTGTAGCCTTGAGGGCGGGGTTCGAGCGCCCTGTGGGCACACAGCGTTTCGTCGCTCAGACGCTTGCATCCACTGTGGCTCTCGGGGATGCGTTTCCGCCCACTCAGGATTTGATCTTTATGGGGGGACCGGTGAGTGCCCCCGGTTATGATTTCCATCAATTCGCGAGCCGGTACGGGGTGAGTCAACGCATCGAGTTGCAGACGCCGGTTCCGTTCTTTTCTATTCCGCTCGGTCGTTACGGGAAAACCCCGGGGAGCATAACACTCGCACCGTTCGTCAACGCCCTTTGGACAGGCAGGACGTATGATGTTCGCGGCTCAGGGGATTCTCAGCGCGGCGGGTGGCATCCGAGCGTTGGAGTCGGCGCCATATCAGTGTTTGGGCTTGTACGCATGGATGTAGCGCGGGGACTGCGTGACGGACGTTGGACCTTCAATGTCGATGTGTCACGGGATCTGTGGCGGATACTCTGACGTTTCGTGTTACCTGTAACTGCAATTAGACGCAGAGACCGCAGGGACCGCAGAGAACTGCAAGTGCGAAAACGTTTGGACACAGAGATCACAGAAACGCACAGAGAACCACGCTGGGGATCAATGGGAATTCAGTCTGACGTGGGCATTTTTGTTCGTTGTTAAACGACATTCGGGGCCCTCAATCGGCCTTCGAATGTCTTTGTCGTTTAACCCACAACTAAGAGAACTATCACGCGGTGTGGCGTCGGAGATCGCGACGCACGTCAATGTCGTTCTCTGTGCGTTTCTGTGCGCTCTGTGTCCAACGCCGTTGCAGTTCTCTGCGGTCCCTGCGTGCTCTGCGTCCAAAGCAGTTGGATAGCACTCGCCACTCGACTCGAATCAGAAATTGCAAATGGTAAAGAGCGAGTAA
>JANYKY010000410.1 GCA_025357975.1 Gemmatimonadaceae bacterium | reverse complement strand
CCCGTGAATGGCTGCTGCAGACACACGGCCCGGTATGCGCATACTGCGAGCGCAAGATAAAGAAGAGTCTCATTACGCTCGATCACGTAACCCCCAGAAAGGGCAAGACTGCCTACGACCGCCGGGATAACCTCGTGTTGGCGTGTCCAGCCTGCAACATCGAGAAGGCGGACAAGTCATTTCTCGCATTTCTTCTCGCGAAGAAGGCACGCGCGGCGTCGGTACTGAGGTATGGATCGCACTTGAGCGGCATGCTGATCAAGCTCGCGAGCGAGATTGCGGGACCAGAGGCAACGGCTCGGGCAGAACGCCTGTCAGATCCAGATTATCCGTATCTCGACTGATATGGTAGAAAAAAAAGTCATCAGGAAAGGAGGTCGAAATGTGTCGCAACATTAAAGTTCTCGTGAACTTCGAGCCAATGGCGACTGACGACGAGATTCGTGCGTCCGCGCTGCAATTCGTGCGCAAGCTCAGCGGAACTACGAAACCATCGAAGGCCAACGAGGCCGCATTCAATCTCGCCGTCGATGAGGTTACTGAAGCGGCTAATAAGCTCGTCCACTCGATGACGACGACCGCCCCACCGAAAAATCGAGAGGTCGAAGCGCTGAAGGCACGGGAGCGATCGCTCAAGCGTTTCGCCTGAGCATGTGGCGGACAACGATACGATCGAATTAATTCAGCCGTACGACACTCTAAAGGATCAATGATGCGATCAGGACTGGCCAACGTTGCACTGAGCTTTGGCGCGATTTTCCTCGGATTTGGAATCACGTTTCTCATAATCGGGCTGCTCGGTGTTCATTTTGGCGCCAGGCCCTCGCTTGGGTCGGCGGGCGTGCTCGCACTCGTCGGGCTCGTGGGGGGCGCCATAATGGCCGGAGGAGCGCTGGCGATGGGGGAAAAATCGCCGCAGTAGCGCGGCAGCAGTGAAGCTCCTGAAATACGTCGCCAATCTTGGGTATGGCAGCCGGCGGCAGGTAACGGAAATGATCGAGCGTCGCCGGGTCAGGTCGAAAGCCGGGGTCGTCCTCGGAATCCGCGACATGTTCGAGCATGACGAGGTTCTGATCGACGGAGAGCCGCTGGACCCTGCTCCCGGCGCCGTTGTCATGCTGAATAAACCGCCTGGTTACGTGTGTTCCACGAAAGGCTCCTCGCCCCTCGTGTACGATCTCCTGCCAGCTCGATTCCGCCTTCGCTCTCCCGCCATGTCACCTGTAGGCCGCCTCGACAGTGACACGTCGGGCCTTCTTCTTCTAACGGACGATGGCGAGCTCAATCACCGCATAACGTCGCCGCGCACCCATCTGCCCAAAGCGTACACTGCGGTGCTCGCGAATGATCTTCGCGGTGATGAAGGTGCAGTCTTTGAAAGCGGAACGCTGATGCTCGAGTCGGAGACAACGCCTTTGGAGCCAGCTAAACTGGAAGTTCTTGGGGCCCGGCTTGTTCGAGTTACCATCACTGAAGGACGTTATCATCAGGTTCGCCGGATGTTCGCAGCGGTTGGGAATCATGTCGCAGTGCTCAAGCGCGTCGCGATAGGTGGGCTCGACCTTGGCGATCTCGGCGAGGGCGCCTGGCGAATACTCAATTCCGATGACCTGAAAGCTCTCTTCACGGATTTTGCTTCGCCGCATAAAGAACCTTGAAACGCGGGCCATCGTGCACGCTCGAGGCATTCCCGAACCGATTCTTTATCGCCGTCTCATATGGAAGCGTTCTGTTCGCGACGAGGTAGATGCGACCACCCGGCACAAGCACATGCCAGGCATCTTCGATGAACTGCATCGGGACCGACAGATCGGTCTGCTTTCCAGCGTGGAACGGTGGATTGGTCACGACAACATCGAAACGCTCATCGAGCACAGCGCCCGCAACATCACTCGCCATTACCTCAAAATTCGAGAGCCCGGCTGCCTCGGCCGACTTTGTAGCTGACCGTACTGCTTCAATATCCACATCCACCATGGTAGTCCGACCACCGCCCGACAAAAGCGACGACGTGATTCCCAACGCGCCACTTCCGCACCCGATATCGAGAACCGATGCATGCGAAGGAATTTCCATCACCTCGGCCAGAATCGCCGTTGCTTCATCGACGTGTTCCCATGAAAAAACACCGGGCCGCGAATACAGAGACAGATCGTTCCCGCGAAAAGACGCTTCGATTTTCCGGAATTGCATCGGGTCCACAAACGTCGTGTCGATCGCGATGATTTGTCCCGGCGTCCCCGATGTCTTCTCTGCTGACAGAACGCGGTAACCGCCTTCGTAGGCAAGCACGCATACGTTGCCGAAAACCTGTCCAAGAAGTTTTGCGGCAGACTTGATCCCCTCGTTCGTTGCGCCAGCTAAATAACATTTGCCGCCTGCACGCAGTAGATGGAAGCCATCGAAGATCTGCTGAACGAGTGGAAGTTTCTCAGGCCGTATCCGGATAGCGACGAGATCGGCGACCAGGCCGACTGGCATTCCGTGAGAGCCGTGCGTAGCGAATACTTCCGCATTGTTTCCATTGGCAGCGAATGTCCGGCGCGAGGCTTCGACCGAGACGACGTTGCGATCGGAGATCACTACGCGGCCAGCTCCGTTGATCGCGCTGGCGATCGCGGCCAAGCCGTTGCCTGGCCCCATGTGCACCGCAACATCGCCACGCGAAACGGTTGCGTGGGTCGCGAGCATCAGCGCCGCCCGGTCGAGCTCGCCGTCGCTGAACACACCGGACTTCGTTGCAACCACGAAGTGCGGGGCCGTTACACTTACGGATGCCTGATGCCACTCACGGTACGAATGTCCTTGCAATGTTTGTCTTTCGCTTCATCACGCGGTAATCGATCTTTTCTGCCTCGAGACAAGAATTATACGTCCCGCCTGACATCTCAATGATTGGGTACCCATGATTCGCGCATTCCTGGTTGGAGCAGCATTGCTGGCCGCCGCGTCAAAAGCAGGCGCACAGGCGACAACTGATTCGGTGCCTGACATCAGGCTTCTCGTTGGCACGCCAACAAGCGAGATGTCGGAAGTGGTCAACCGCTTCAGCAGCGACCTGACGTCGCTGAGCCGGCGTTATGATGCGGATGATTCGCCGGCGCAACGAAACAGAATGCGTGAGTTCTACAACGGCTGGTCCAGAAAGTTGGCCGAGGTGGATTTCGATCGGCTTGGGCAGGAAGGAAAAATCGATTACGTCCTACTCAACAACTACATCAGGCATCAGCTCGATCTTCTGGGACGGCAGGACAAGCTGCGCGCAGAATCATCGGTGCTCGTTCCGTTTGCCGACCGGCTGCTTGCTCTGCAGGATCGCCGGCGTGACCTCATTTCCATCGATTCGAAGTCCGCCGCGAGCACACTCGCCGCAGTCACTCGGCAAGTTGACAGTCTTCGAGCGTTGTTCGAATCGCCGCCTGCCAAAACCTTTGCGTCGCACACGGCTGCCCCGGCTGTTTCGCGGACTGTCGCTAACCGCGCTGCGACAAACGTAGATCACGTCCGGACCGTTTTAGGAAGCTGGTACAAGTACTATGACGGTTACGATCCGCTATTCACATGGTGGGCAAAAGATCCGTACAGGAAGCTCGACGATGCCCTCGCCCGGTACGCAGCCACTCTTCGGGAGCGAGTGGTTGGATACAAGGCATCGGATGCACCACCCGCGAGTGGAAGGCAGAACAACCCGTCGAACGATGGCCCGATCATCGGAGATCCGATCGGCGCCGATGGCCTCAAGGGTGACCTTGCATATGAGATGATCCCGTACACTCCGCAGGAGTTGATCGCCATAGCCGAAAAGGAATACGGCTTCAGCCTCAGCGAGGCCCGGAAGGCTTCGCGGGAGATGGGATTCGGCGACAACTGGAAGGCCGCCATGGAGAAAGTGAAGAACACCTACGTCGATCCTGGCAAGCAGCCCGATCTCATTCGCGATCTTGCACGACAGGCAGAAGCGTTTTTCGACCAGCACGACTGGGTCACGATTCCAGAGCTTGCACGCGAAGACTGGGGAATGGAGATGATGAGTCCCGAACGGCAGCGTGTCGCGCCATTCTTTCTGGGAGGCGAGTCAATCCTCGTTTCCTATCCGACGGCCGACATGTCCGAAGAGGACAAGCTCATGAGTCTCAGGGGAAACAATCCGCATTTTTCTCATGCGACGGTGTTTCACGAGCTAAATCCAGGACATCACCTGCAGGGCTTCATGTCGGATCGCTACAACCCGCACCGGCAACTATTCAGCACCCCGTTCTGGAGCGAAGGCCAGTCACTATACTGGGAGATGTTTCTATGGGATCATGGCTTCCAGGTTAGCCCGGAAGATCGAATGGGCGCGCTGTTCTGGCGGATGCACCGAAGCGCCAGGATCATCTTCTCGATGAAATTTCACCTGCGCGAGATGACGCCCGATCAGGCCGTCCAATTCCTCGTGGACACAGTCGACTTCGAAAGGGCTAACGCCGAAGGCGAGGTCCGACGCTCATTCAGCGGCGATTATCCGCCGTTGTATCAGATCGGATACATGATCGGTGGCCTCGAGCTGCGGGCACTGCATCAAGAGCTCGTCGGTTCGGGAAAGATGACAGACCGTGCATTTCACGATGCGGTGCTTCAGGGCGGGCCGATGCCGATCGCGATGGTCCGCGCGAGACTTGCAAAACTGCCGTTGACGCGACAGGGACCGGCGCCATGGAAGTTTTCGGAGAAGCTGCCTCCACCGGTGCCCGCGCCTGCTACAGGAGGGAAACAATGAAGGGCACGATGTGGATCGTTCCAGTTCTTCTCGGGCT